>NZ_JACJDS010000006.1:0-166593 GCF_014163635.1 Pseudoalteromonas sp. SR44-8 | reverse complement strand
GGTTCTAGGTTCTAGGTTCTAGGTTCTAGGTTCTAGGTTAAAAAATAAAACCGCACAACAATAAGTTAGTGCGGTTTTTTATTTCAATAAACGCTATTTAAATAAGATTATTTACAAACATCTGCAACAGCATTTGCAAAGTAATCGATATTAGCTTGACTGATACCCGCTACGTTAACGCGGCTTGAACCAACAATGTAGATACCGTATTCTTTTTGCAGGCGCTCAATTTGTTCTTTATTAATACCTAAGAAAGAAAACATACCGTGTTGACGGTCAATAAATGAGAAGTCTTGAGCAATCTCTTTTGCCGCTAGACTGTCTTTGATCAAAGTACGTAGGCCATTGATACGGTTACGCATTTCATCAAGTTCACTGTGCCATTGTTGTGTCAGTTCTGTACTGCTTAAAATGGTATTTACAATGTCAGCACCGTGCGCAGGTGGCATTGAATAAATGCTACGTACCACACTTAACATAACAGAGTTTGAAATGTCTGCTGTTGCACTGTCTTTAGCAATAATTGAACATGCACCAATACGCTCGCGGTATAAACCAAAGTTTTTCGAACATGAAGAACAAATGATTAACTCATCAACTGCATTGGCTAAAATACGTAAACCATTTGCATCTTCTTCAAGGCTTGAACCAAAACCTTGGTATGCAATATCAACCAGCGGTGTAAAGCCAACATCTTTTGCCAGTTCAGCAACCGTGTTCCACTGTGCTTCGTTTAAGTCCATACCACTTGGGTTATGACAACATGCGTGCAGTAATACCACATCACCTTTTGGCACTTGGGTAAGGGTTTCGATCATTTCATCAAATAATAAGTCTTTGTTTTCATAATCGTAGTACGGGTATTCTTTAACTGTTAGGCCAGCGGCTTCAAACAAGCTAATGTGGTTTGCCCAAGTAGGATTAGTAACCCATACTGTCGCACCTGGATTACAGCGAACTATAAATTCAGCTGCAACTCGCAGTGCACCTGTACCGCCAGGAGCTTGTGCTGTACGAACACGATTAGCTAATAACGCTTGGTGCTCACCTAATAATAGGTTTTCCATTTTTTGGCAGTAATCTAAGTTACCCGCCAAACCAATGTATGATTTGCTAGTTTCGTTTTCAAGACGAAACGCTTCAGCTTTTTTAACTGCTTTTAATACCGGCGTATTACCGAATTCGTCTTTATAAACACCAACCCCTAAGTCAATCTTATTTGGGTTAGTATCTTGCTTATAGGCCGCCATAAGGCCAAGAATAGGATCAGTGGGTAATGGTTTTAATACTGAGAACATTGACTATCTCTTTCATTATTTAGGGGTTAGCTGTTGCACTTAGCTTAACATAAAAGCTCACTAGATTGACTAGTGTTATTTACACTAAAAAGTGAGGAATTTTAATACAGCACGCAATTAATAGCGCTAATGTTTGCTGGTTGAAAAAATCGTTATTAAAGGCTTCGCCATCAACAATACCAACGCAGCGATTTGCACTGTCAAAAAGCGGTAAACAGGCTTCTGATTTTACTTTAGGGTCACAGGTATAATATTCACCACCCGCAGCCAAATACTGCTCAACGTTGTTGATCACTCGCCCTTTACTACTCAGTGCCACCTGCACATTATTACTACCAGCAGCAAATGCTTCAGTAAGCGGAAAAAGCGGTCGGCTTGGCGCGCCAAAGTAAGTCAGTTTAAGTAATTGCTGACCCTCAGGTGTTGCTGTACTTTGGTAAATGCCGTACCAATCAACCTTAGTTTGCGCTACAACGTAATCAACAATTAGTTGTAATTGAGCAAGCTTTTGCGTGGTGTGCTGATCTTGCGGTAAAAAATCAGTGAGTTTAAACGGCTCATCTTGTAAATAGCCAAATAAACTGCACGCCCCGCCTTCACCCAGTTCTGGTATTTGATATTGCCAGCGTACCTCAGGAAGCGACTGATTTGATAAATAGCTTTCGAGCTTAGTAAGCTCAGCAGAGACTAACTGAGCAGGCACATCTAACTGCGCAAGAGATAAATAAGAAGAAACCATTTAGCCATCCAAACATCTAAAAAACGAATCATAGCATGGCTAAACAACCACGACTAGCTTTGTTGCTGCGCTAATCGATAACACATTTCAATTTGATTACCCGATGAGTTATAAGTCACCTGCTCTGCTATTTCTTCTAATATAGATAGCCCACGACCGTGCTCGCGATTATTACTGTTAGCATTACTGTCGGTGTTTGCAAAACCATTGCCTGAATCGCAAATTGTAAAATAAAGGCTCAATGTATCAGGACAATAACGTATATCTACAATGATCAATGCATCAACGAGTTTGGCTAATGTTGCCTCTCGAAGTTGATAATACTCAATAAAACCATCCTCTTTATTTTTAATCGCTGAATCGAGCCCTAATACACCGTGATCAAGTGCATTATTATATGCCTCAGAGAGCAGTAAAAAAATATCAGAGCGGTGCTCTTTTAGCCCGCCAACTTGGGTGATCACTTCGACGATTTCAAGCACTGGATCGGTTTGTTTCATTTGCTGTGAATTAAGCGTTAAAGAAAAATTGAACGGTAATCGAGAGTAAGCGGCTTGCTCTTCAGCCGCAGCAGGAACCGCCATACAGTTAAAAAGCACTAAACTAAGGTCGTCCTGTTGTTTACTGCCATGAGCAAACTTAGTAACTTGATTGATCACATCTTTACAGCTGACTTGGGGCTTGCTTGCAAGTGCCTTTATAAAGCGTTGCTCTGAAAAAAATTCATCGTCTGCATTGGTAGTTTCTATAATACCGTCGGTGGCCAGTGCCAAACGCATACTGCTATCGACTTCAAAATGAATTAATTCACGCTCAAATTCATCGCCTTCTAAAATCCCTA
This sequence comes from Pseudoalteromonas sp. SR44-8, assembly GCF_014163635.1. Classification (NCBI taxonomy): domain Bacteria; kingdom Pseudomonadati; phylum Pseudomonadota; class Gammaproteobacteria; order Alteromonadales; family Pseudoalteromonadaceae; genus Pseudoalteromonas; species Pseudoalteromonas sp. SR44-8. Next base: position 163,715 of record NZ_JACJDS010000006.1, on the reverse strand, counting down.
AAGCCATGTGCTGTGACTCTAAGGTTTTTAATACGCTTCCTTGTTGATCAATTAAATAAGCGTCAGGCAAGCCACCAAGCCAAGCAGAAACACTTTTCCCGGAGCTACTTAACTCAATAATTGTCGCGGCACAAAACATATGCCCGGGCAATAATTGTACTAATACGGCATTAACTTCTGCGGCAATATCACTGACCGCCATGCCTTTATTAACCATAGTGTAAAACACTTTCGACGCCGGCAATGCCCCTACCGCTGCCGCTAAGCCATGGCCGGTAAAATCCCCCAGCATACAATACAAACTACCAATAGGACTTTGCCCAACCAAACACATATCACCATTAAACATAGAAGCCGGTGAAAGATGAAAATCAATGTTGTTGGTAAACTTATGTTGGTTTTCTAAGGCATTATTAAAAATATGCTCAACGATTTCGTGCTCGCGCTCGGTTTGATTGTAATGATATTCTAATAATTTATTTTGTTCGTGGGTTTTTAAACTCAGCTTGCGGGTGCGGCTATGAGCTTTTATTTTCGCGGTTAAAATTACTTTATCAAACGGTTTATGAATAAAGTCATCACCACCGACCTCTAAACAACGTTCAAAACTGTTTTGATCTTCCAAAGAGGTTATAAAAATAATTGGTAGGTGAACATCGTTGTATAACTGCTTAATTTTTGTCGCTGTTTCATAGCCATCCATTACTGGCATTATTACATCGAGTAGAACAATATCAATGCTTTGCTGTGCTAATATTGCTAATGCTTCAACACCGTTAGCGGCAGTCGATACCTCGTAATTTTGTTGCACCAGCATTACTTTCAAAAGCGTACAATTAAGTGGCTGATCATCAACAACGAGAATATGCATTAATCAATATCAAACTTTTTATCAAAACGTGATATTTGCAGGATTTTTTTCAGTTGCGGCTGACAATTACTGATTTGAATTGCATCAACTGAGGTACCCAAGGTCTTTTTCATATTCAGTAACATACCAAGGGCGGAGCTATCCATGTAATCTGTTTCTCGCAAGTCAATTACGACCTTAGCGGTTTTTTCATTGATATCGGAATACGACTGTCGAAATGACTGCACTAAATTAAAGTCGAACTTCCCTTTAATTTGAATAGTCAGTGTAGCACCATCTGCTGATGCACTCTTACTTAGACCCATTAGTTAACTCCTGCTCAGATTATCCATTCTTAATTAGTATTAAATATAACTTGTTAATGATAAATCACCAAAAATAAAACACCCTATGCACAAATTTGTTTTAGATTTGATATTATCTAGGCCATTGTTTATTTAACTTTTTAAATGCAGGTTAAGCATGAGTGATAGTAATCTCGTTTATTCAACCGAAACAGGCCGTATCAGCCAACCAAAACCAAGCACAGCAGTGGCTAGTAAAGTATTTAAAGACGGCGCCCTGCGCATCGAACGCCAAACCAAAGGCCGTAAAGGTAAAGGTGTTATGTTGGTAACTGGTATTGACAGCGAGCAACACGATTTAAAAAAACTCGCCAAAACCATTAAAAGTAAAATGGGCCAAGGCGGCGCGGTAAAAGACGGCATCATTGAAGTACAAGGCGACGACCGCGAAAAACTCAAAGCCATCCTCGAAGCACTCAAATTCAAAGTGAAAATTGCCGGAGGGTGAGCCGCTGGGTTTATAGTATTAAATAATTTACGCTGTTCTAAAAGCGACCTTAGACAGATTGTAAACTCACTTCTGTTCTTCGATACTTTTTAACTATTCTACTTTTTGGAGCCGTAATGGAAAATTTTACTGAAAGATTCAACATTTTTTGTAAAGAAGTATGTGAGGAAAATAGGTTTTTTTATTCGCAAGAAAGCAATTGCTTCTTAAATGATTTTTATGAAGCTCTAACCGCAGATTCGAAGAAATTTGTCCAGAATATTCCAAGTGGTTCTACCTTCTATCGTGCACGCTCGCATGTTTATTCAAGTATTGATAATGCCTATAAAGAAGAACCTTTTAACTGTGATGAAATGAAACCCGTACCTAATATAAGATCTTCTGGAAGGCTAAATGCATACAACGTAAATGCTCTTTATTTAGCTTCCGACAAAGGTACTGCGATTTCTGAAGTCAGAGCGAATGCAGAAGCGCCCATTAGCGTTGCTCAGTTCAAAACTAATAAAGAACTAAAAATAGCTAGATTTGACTATATTTCTGACGTTGATGATTGGTACAGCTTATACTTCCCTAAGTTTACTTACTTCTTAGCCCATCGATTTTCACTGCCCCTTGATGCACCTGAGCATCAAGCAAGAGAGTATATTCCGACTCAAATTATTTCTGAGTTTCTAAAAAGTAAAGGTATCGATGGGATAGAGTACCCTTCTCAATTCATTTCATCTGATAAAGAGCATATTGAAGGTAAATCCGCTGATGAACTATTGAAAACGGAACAGCAATTTAATCTCTGCCTTTTTGATATTACAACTGCAGATTGTATTCCTGAAAGTATAGAAGTACTGCAACTTAGTAAACGTATTAATATTATCTCTAAATTTAAGGGCTCTAATTAAATTAATTGATTGCATTTGGTTAGCACTATCGCTCCAGTGCTTTATTTACAGACGAGATATTATGATGAAAAACAAAATTGAGAAAAACAAAATTGAGAAAAACAAAATAACAAAATTGACACCCATTATAAATAAATGCTGAAGTCATCAAACTTAACCGTGCAAAAAACTGCCTGCCCGCAATTACTCTTCGAGGAAATGTTGTTTGTAATAAATAACGTGACTAATGTCCGCTGAATACTGAATGTTAGACATAGAAAGGCTGCAAATTCGCAGTTTTTGAATTGCTTTAGATGGTTTACTATATCGCTCTATTTTATGCTAATAGCTTTTCACAATTTCTCACGTTTGCTCGCCGCTTTCTATTTAAATGTTCACAGTATCCTTTCTGCGATGTTGGCCTCCCGACTGCGCCATGAAACACCCGTGTAAAGTGGCTCGTGAGTTTTAACCAATTATCTGCTGAGATATGTATCCGCTCCAATAACCGTGAATGAGTATTATCTATATAACCGCGCTTATCTTCTCGTATACAACGACCTGTTAACTCTACAAGTTCTAAATAAGATTTTAACTCAAATGGTAAGCCCTTTGGCATGTGCTGCCTTGGCATACCTGCAAAGCGTAGTAATTGTATTGGTTGTTTACCGTCGGTTGCACTTTCAATCCGTTTTTGTACGCTCGTGTAATCCGATGTTTCTGGTGTGTGAGCTACCTTCGCTCTGATTGGGTTTAAATCAACATACGCCATACATGCAGCCAATGCGGCTTCATCTAACAGTGCTTGTGATTTGAAACGGCCTTCCCAAAATCGCCCTGTACATCCATCTTCTTTATTCGCCCTGCGAGCTATATCTTCATTTAATAATCGCATAAACCAGCTAATACTTGATAAACGCTCACGGTACTCATCGACGGTCTCATTTAAAAAGAAGCATTCTGCTTTCGTTAGCTTGTCCCCTTGAACATATTTATTTGTCAGCATGGTGCCTTTACATAATTTATGCCAACGGATAATAATGGCTTTATCGTTCAGTCGTTTCGCTTTTTTATCATCAACATACAACACTAAATGCGTATGATTACTCATCACTGTATATGCGCAAACATCAATACAAAACACGTTAGAAAGAGCCAATAGCTTCTCTTCAACCCAACACCTGCGATGCTCATATGATTGGCCAGTAAAACGATCTTCGCCACATAGATATGCTCGACGTACGCACCTAGAAATACAATGATAGTACTTTGTATCAGCCAAACTTATCTGACGCTTTCTCGCAATAGCCATGTGGCAACCTGCTCATTTATTGTGCTAATAATAAAATTAGTACGTAACTGATACATTGCAAATCATAAGATGGGTGTCTTCTTAGCACCCGCTCTAAATAGTCATTGCCTAGCGCAATGTTAATTCCTTTTGTTTTTGAGCTTCTACAAGGACCTTCGCTTCCAAGCGCCTACTTTTGGTATGGTGATACCGCATGCTATGGCCAGTCGCTCACTGCCCCCCCCAATTTCATTAAACTGCGTACTTTAGTGCATGCTATTCCTTTTATAAAGAGCGCCATTGCCGCCAGTAGCACATTCTTATCCTACGGCGGATACAATGATCTAAATCCATCGTTAGCTAATTAAAATGAAGGTCAAAATAGACAGCCCAATGGCGCGAAGACAGCTTTTTCTTGAAGGAATGGTAAAAGACTCGGTTGTATTGAGCCTGCTTTCCTTATGGTAAAAAGCGGAATATTACAGTTAACAAAGGCATGAATAAATTGACCTTACGCGGTCAAACGAAAGTGAATGCCTCACTTCATTCTGTGGCAACTGTATTGCTTAGTTCATAATATAGAAAAGCAGCAAAACACGATGCATTAATAAAAGTAAGCCCTTATCACCTCAAATAAGCCACTCAAACACCTTTGATACCTTCCAAAACGCCAATTAAAGCAACAGCAAATCCTCTTTTTATATTTTACGTAAAATCGAAGTAACTAATTGAATCAAAATAGGAACTCGGCTATGGTTAATGCATCAATAAAAATAAATTAAAAACGGGTTATTCTACAGGCTCGTTAGGGTTACTTGGAGATTTGGTGGAAAATTTAAAGGCGAAGCTCATCGAATTAGAAGAGCATTTATTTAAGGCTGAGACCAGAGCTTCATACGGCGAATTGGATGAACTAATTGCGGATGAGTTCACTGAAATTGGTGGCTCTGGAGTTCGATTTGGAAAAAAGAAGCTCTGGAGCGTCTGCCATCAGAATTGCCACCTAAGATCAGTGCATCTGAATATGAATTGAGACATTTAGCGCCAAATTGTGCCCAGTTACTTTATAAAGCTGTAATGGTAAAAGGTGGTGAAACAACCGCTATTTACTCATTACGATGTTCAATATGGTCTCTGATAAATGGGAGGTGGCAAATGATCTTCCATCAGGGCACCTTATGCAAAGCATTTTAGTAGTAACCCTAAAAATTAATATGCGGTTCTTTGGGTCCGCATCATTTAACAGTTAAGCAAACAAGGATAGTCCAATGAAATTTTTAATATCGTTAATTACCTTAATTATTTTCTCACTATCTGCTCTTGCAGATGAGACACTGTCTGAAAGTGTATTAAAACAAAAGGCTGAAGCATTCATACAAGCAAAAAATGCGAGGCAACAGCCAAACACTACCGTCGAAGACATAGATCATTTCATTTCATTTTTGGCTGATGAATTTATTGATGAACATCTGAAATTTAATGTCACTATCTCGAGTAAGGAAGAGCTTCGACAAGGGATGATTGCGAAGATGAAAGACAAAGTAACATTCAGTGAAATTAAAATTGACCAGATGATGATTGGAAGCAATGTGGTATTCGTCAAATATACGGAACACGCTAAAGTCAAACCAAGCCACATGGATAAGGTCATTGAGTATACAAGTACTAATATAATGTCTCTAGAGTTTGATGATAATGGTCTTATCAAACATATTCGTAGACATCATGCGTAAGTGTTTGCCTAATAAGTTAAATCATCGAAAAAACCACTCGCTGGCTGCGCCAAAACGCTAGCGTTTTCCGCTGTTTAAAGCGTTAGCTGTACAAGGAGTTACATTGAGCATTTTTAAACAATCAAGCCTATTTACATCGTTTCTAATAGTTTTCGGTTTTGCCTTTCGTTACTACGCGGTCTATAAATCGGATGTTGATATTAATATTTTAGGTGTAGCATTAAGCGTTATAGTTGCTGGTTTAATTGGCGGTGTAGGTTTTTATTTTGGTCAGCTTAAAATACAAGAAACATTACCCGTAAAATACTTAGCATTTTCTGCGTTATTTGTTTTCTTTATGTCACATAATTTAAGTAATTTACTCGGTTTATACCAATTATCATGGTTTGCATATTTAGCAGTTGTTTGTTCTTTGGCTTTTGTAATGGCACTACGTGTACCTAAAATACTTAACAAAGAAAAGTACAACTAATCGGGTAGCCGGAGGTCTCTAACCTCCAGCCCTCACACCACCCATCATGCGCTTTTCATTAGCAAAAAGTGCAATGGGCGGTTCATCTCCCGTTATCAATATTGATCCAAATATCTTTCAATGACACTAAACCTTGTGAAGCTAAATAGTTATTGCTCAGCGCAATGTTAATTCCTTTTGTTTTTGAGCTTCGACAAGGGTCTTCGCTTCCAAACGCCTACTTTTGGTGCTGGTGATACCACATGCTACGGCGAGTCGTTCGTTTACACCCAATTTCATTAAACTGCGTACTGCGCGAGGTAAACTCGCGCCTACGAGTCACTCCCCTAACACCTAGTTACCTAGCTCCTAAAACCTTTTTGTAATTGGGCTTCGTTACCCTCACCCCAACTACAATCGCTTGATTTATCACCAAGCAATCTTACAACTTATGACTTACCGCTAAAGCTGCAATCAAAACACCATCGCCTTACCGCGCCCTGACGCTTCTGAGCCGGCATCTAGTTTGCCATCACGTTCGATGATCACATGCATATCACCAAAATGGCGCTCGTCTAAGGTGTAGCCCATTTTCTCTAGTGCTTTAACAACGCTTGCATCTAACCCTGCATGATGACGTATGACATTTTTAGGCCAAAGTTGATGATGAAAACGCGGGCTATTTACCACTTCATCGGCGCTCATATTAAATTCAACCGCGTTTAAAATAGATTCGTACACCGAGCTTATTATGGTGGTGCCGCCAGGTGAGCCGGTAACCATTTTAACTTTATTGCCTTTGAGTAAGATAGTTGGCGTCATTGAACTAAGCATACGCTTATGCGGCTGGATTTCATTGGCTTTACCACCGAGCGCGCCAAATACATTCATCACCCCTGGTTTGGCACTAAAGTCATCCATTTCATCGTTAAGCAAAAAGCCCGCGCCAGTAACGACTACACCACTGCCATAACCTAAATTAATGGTGGTGGTATTCGATACTGCATTACCCCATTTATCAACTATAGAAAAATGCGTGGTTTGTTCGCTTTCATATAACCCTGGTTTAATGTTTTCAGTCGTCGATATTTTATCGAGTGTGATGCTGCTACTGCGCTTTTTAAGATAATCCATGGCGATTAATTCGCTCTTTGGCACGTCAAAAAAGTCTGGATCACCTAAGTACTCTGCTCTATCAGCAAATACGCGTTTGCCAATTTCTGCTAATAAATGAATATATGCTGTGGAGTTGTGCTCAAGCCCTGCTTTGGGTTTAGTCAGCTCGTACATTTTTAACCATTGTATTATTGCAATACCGCCGGAGCTTGGTGGTGGTGATGTGAGTACTTGGTAACCGTTCCAAGCGGCTTTCATCGGGGTACGTGATTTTGCTTGATAGGCTTTTAAATCCGCTTGCGTAATGATCCCGCCATGTTCAGCCATAAAATCGGCAATGATTTTAGCAGTTTCTCCTTCATAAAATCCTGCCTTACCTTGCTCGCGAATACGTTTTAACGTGGCTGCAAGCTCAGGTTGCTTAAAGTTTTGCTTCGCTTTAGCGCTGGCAAAATAATCAGCAAAGTTAATTGTTACGTCTTTTTTAGCCATGCGGGCAATGTAGCGCTCAATACTGCTGGCTAATTTCGGGTGAACAATAAAACCCTGCTCGGCTAACTTTACTGCAGGCTCAACAAGGGTTTTCCAATCAAGTGTGCCGTGTTTTTGATGAGCAAGCCACATACCAGCCACACTACCGGGTACCCCACTGGCGTGAATGCCGTATATCGATTTATTTGCAACCACATTACCTTTGTCATCCAAATACATATCGCGATAGGCGGCAATTGGAGCTGTTTCGCGGTAATCTATAAAGTCGCCTTGCCCGTCTTTTTGGATCAGCATAAAACCACCACCGCCAATGTTTCCCGCTTCAGGCAAAGTTACGGCTAATACAAACTGCGCAGCAATGGCTGCATCAACCGCGTTACCGCCCTGCTCCAAAATGGCTTTTGCTACGTCACTACTGTAACTATCGGGCATAGCCACTGCTGCTTGGGCTGTTTTGCCACTAGCTGCCAATGCAGTTATATGTAACTGCATTACAATGACACTAAAAATCAGTAAATGTTTTACACCTGCAAACATATTTAATTCCTTGTTGATTTTATTTTTTGATTATTTTATTAACCCCATTAATACACATTCAGTTAACAAGGGTCAAACTACAATAAACAGCTTTACACAAATTTTCGATATAACACGGCTGGTAACTCGCCGAACTCGTCGCTATGGGTATAGTGTTCAATAAACTGCAGACCCAGCTTTTCCATCACTTTAATCGAGCCGTTATTGTCTTTTAGTGCAGTGGCGCTAAGTGCCTTGATCTCAACATTGGCGGTGATCACATCGGCAACGGCTTGCGCGGCTTCACTGGCGTAACCTTTACCCCAACTTGTGCGTTTAAAACGCCAGCCAATTTCAATATCACTAAAATCAGGCTCTGCAGTAAAAAACCCCATTGGCCGAATTAATATCCAACCAATAAAGCTGTCATTATCATTAAGGTTAACTTGCCAAAGCCCCCAGCCCTTTTGTGGATTACGGTAGGCTTGCATGCGCGGAATAAAAACGTCTTTGATGGTGCTCATGGTCGTCGTCTTGCCACGAGTAAGGTACTCCATAACTTGTGGGTCGTTATCGAGTTCAAACAGTAGCGCACTGTCATTTTCATCCATTAATTTAAAATTAAGTCGTGCTGTTCGAGGTATATTCATTTTCTAGCCTGTATATTGCTTGTTTTAAGATTGCCATCAATACTGTACCAGAGGAAATATTCCTCGGGACATCATTATTATACAAAGGAACAAATATGAACAAATTAGCAAGTTTAGTTTTATTAGGCTGTGTAGCACTAACCGGTTGTGAAGATGCCAGCGAAGCAAAAAAAGATGCCGCAGAAGCTAAAACTGAGGTTAAAAAAGCACTTAATGATGCATGGGATGACGTAAAAGAAACCAGCAATCAATTTAAAGGTGATTCACTTGATGAGCTACTACAAGAAAGTAAAAAGCTTGGCCTTGATATGTATGATGATGGCAAAGAAGTTGCCCTTGATGCCTGGATTGAAAGTAAAGAAGCAGCAGGCGAGTTAACTGAAAAAACCAAGCAAAAAGCCCAACAGCTCGTTGACGAATTACAAGCTGCACGTGAAGAACATAACAAAGAAAGTAATAACTAAGCCCTGCACTTCAAACAGCTATTTTATTTAATTAGGCTGCCCTTAAGGCAGCCTACATTCGCAGTATAATTAAAGCAGTTCGGCTGATCGTACGAGTTGTTTTAAAGTTCCCCACCACACTCCCTCCATTTTTAAACTACATATATAAAATCATAAAGATACCGTTAAATTATCGATAATTCACATATTTACTCCTATACTCCAGCTGAAATCAACATACTAAAAACTTAGGATACACAATGAAAAAACTTCCTCTCGCAATTGCCTTATGTGCTGTATGCGCATCTGCAAGTTCATTTGCAGAAGTGCGTATTAATGGTTTTGCCTCTATTGTTGGTGGCAAAACATTGGATGATGACACAACTCGATACGGGTACGACAACGACATTTCATTTAAAAATGAAAGCGTTTTTGCTTTACAATTATCGGCTGATTTACAAGATAAGCTCAGTGCAACTGCACAAATTGTAGCCCGCGGTGAGAATGATTTTGATGCCGAATTTGAATGGGCTTATTTAACATACGAATTTACCGATGAGCTGCAACTCAGTGCGGGTAAAATGCGTGTGCCTTTTTATCGCTACTCTGACTTCTTAGATGTTGGCTATGCTTATCGCTGGGTAAGACCACCACAGTCTGTTTATAGCATTCCATTTTCTACCTATGAAGGCTTGAGCCTACTGCACACTTCACAAATAGGAGATTGGGATTCAACCTTACAAGTTATTTATGGTGGCTTTGATGGTGACATTGCAGCAGTTACAAACAATGATGAAGCCAAACTAAACGACATCGCAGGAGTGAACTGGACTCTATCGTATGATTGGTTTAGTGTACGTGCCGCTTACTTAGTTGCTGAAACCTCTATTGATTTAAGCAATGGTGAAGCTGGCGGACAAGCTATTAATGGCCTTGAACAATTACTGCGCGACAACGGCCTAATAACTCAAGCTGATGATATTGCTATAAATGAAGATGACGGTACATTTATTGGTGTGGGTTTTTCGATTGACTATAACAACATATTATTTGATGCCGAATATACACAGTTTGAAGTTGAAAAAAGTATCTTAGCAAAACAATCACAATATTATGCGTCGATTGGTTATCGTATGGATGAGTGGATCGTTCATTTTACTTATGAAGATAATGACGACAAACATGACAAATCGCGCTTTGATCAAGTAACCCAAGTGCCTCCTCTCAATAATGGGATTAATCAGGCACTCAATGGTGTTCGTGCACAAAGTAATGTATACACTATCGGAACTCGTTACGACTTTCACCCGTCTGCGGCACTAAAAGTTGATTTTAGCCGTTTTAATGATGATATCTCAGATACTGAAACGGATGTTATTGCCGTTGCTGTTGATTTGGTTTTTTAAGGGGATGGTTATGAAAAAACTAATTTTAGCGGGTCTTATGTCTGCCTGTTCATTTAGTGCGTTTGCAGGCGTTACTGTGATCGTAAATACAGGTAATGCCAACGCGATAGACCAAGATGAAATCAAAAAAATCTACCTTGGCAAAAGTAAGTCATTCGCGGATGGTGTGAAAGTAAATCCAGTAAATCAAAACGGCAACAGTATTGCTGATGAATTCAATGACAAAGTGGTTGGTAAATCAAGTAGCCAACTTAATGCCTATTGGTCAAAATTGGTTTTTACTGGTAAAGGTACACCGCCAGAAAAACTAGATAATGACCAAGCGGTAATCGACTTTGTTTCGAGTAATGCCGATGCTATTGGCTATATTGATAGCAGTAAAGTGAGTGATGCAGTGAAAGTAATCGCAACTTTCTAGCTGTTATAACTTAAATAAAAAACGCCTTGTGGTATCTAACCACAAGGCGTTTTTTATTATAACCACAAGGTTATTCGACTTTAAATTTAGCCGTCGCATCCAATAGATTATCAGACAAGTAATGTAAGTTCTTCGCCACATCACGAACTGCAGTAAGCGAAGCCATAGTATCTTCGAATGATGTATGCATATTAGATACATTTTCGACCACCATTGCCGCAACTGATGTTTGCTCTTCAGTGGCTGCTGCAATTTGTGAGTTCATACCATTAATTTCAAGCATTTGCTCTGCAATTTTTTCAATTGAAATACCTGTATTTTCTGCCGCTGTTGCATTATTACTGGCCATATCACGCGCCGATGTCATAGCGCTAACCGACTCGTTTGCAGCACTGGTTAAGGTGTTTAATAATTCACGAATTTCATTGGTTGATTTAGCCGTACGCGATGCCAACTCTCTGACTTCATCAGCAACCACAGCGAAACCACGTCCTTGTTCACCCGCTCGCGCAGCTTCTATAGCAGCATTAAGTGCTAACAAGTTGGTTTGCTCTGCAATCGAAGTGATCACATTAAGTATCTGAGTTACATTTTTTGTATCATCCGCTAGCTTGTTAATTGTCGAAGCGGCACGATTAATTTCAGCGCTTAACGTCTGAGATTCAGTGACCGATGTTCGGATCTGTGAACGGCTTTGTTCCACTTCTTGCTCAGCCGTTTGCGCTGCACGTGAGGCACTTGCTGCCGAATGTGAAATGTCTCCTACACTTTGCTTCATTTCTTCCATCGACTGTTTAACTATTTCAGCATCTGCGGTTTGCTTGCTGGTCGCATTTTCTGCTTGTTCCATGCCTTGCACTAAGCGCGTTGAGTTTTCCATCAAGGGTTCACACACCGCCATTACTTCGAGTACCGACTCTCTTAACAAGGCTATAAATGTATTGAAGTTAATTGCAACTTGGCCGATTTCATCTTCACTACGAACTGTAAGCTGCGTGCTAAGAGAGCCTTTCCCCTCACCTAATAAGCGTAAATTGCCAGCCGCATCACTGGCGGCGGCAGCAATTCCACGAGCAATCCAAATAGCCATAAATAATAGTAATAACAATGAAACAGATGACACAACCAGCATTAACGTTAATGCATGATCAGAGCGTGACTTGGTATTTTTTACCAACTCAAAAAAGCGCGCATCGGCACGTTGCTGAGCAGCTTTAAGACTTTGCAACACCGAGTTATACATATTGGTTTTAGATTGTGCTTGCTGCTGGATTTTACTAAAATCAGCAGTTCCACTGATCATATCGTTAGCAATTTTTGTTGATATAGCAGCGTATTCGGTTAACTGTGTGCGTGTTTGCCTATCAATGTAGGTACTATTAATATTATTTATTGCGTCAAGATTCTCAGTTAATGCTGTCAGCGTCTCTTTTGCTTTATCAACAATATCTTGTTCGCCAAATGTAACTGCTTGTGTATAAAGCTCATCTAATTTTTCAAGTAACCCGACGTTCGCTGATGTTAGTTTTACCACTTGATAAGATGTTTTTTCAAGTTCGTCTAATGAGCCACGATTGTCCACCATCGAAATATAATTGATTAATACAATAACTACAAAAGCGATAACAGCAATACTCGTGATAGCGTGAATTTTTTTACTTATGCTTAGGTCCTGAAAAGACAAACTTGAAGCCATGCGATCTACCTTATTATTTAACTATGTGTATTATCGGCCTATTAGTTATAAGTGTTAACTATATTTTTAATTTATCTAGCTTTATTGCCATAAAAGTTCACAAAAGGCACAAAAAATAAATCAATCGCCCGATAAAAACTAGATAATTAGAGCAATCTGTTGTTTTTGTGCTTGCAAGGTTATTATTTGAGCACACAATCACTAACTAATATTAGCAATATATACTCTCTTTATTTCAATATAGCAGAACTTATCGTTAAAAGAGCTGAAATATGGCTACACTATGCTGGAAATATCAACAAATATTACATCACCTTGACTATAAAAAACGTGTTACTCAATAACTCAACAAATTAAGATGCGAAATACGCAAATATCTTAGTTCTAACTTCATTTTGAGTTACAAGGCTTAATAGATTATTTAATCAGCATTCAAGTTAAGTAATTCATAACCTGCCAGTACATCGCTTAGCTCTGCATCAATAGAGCTTTGCCTTAGCACATGAAACTCTTTACCGAGATTGTCTAATAATTCTTCTATGTTTTTTTCTGCACGCTGCATCGCCGCAAGCCGGCTAGCATTTTCACTGGCCAACGACTCGGCACAGGCGCGATAAAGCGAAATAAATATGTATTCGCGGATCAATGCCCGTAGTGTCATATCATTACTACCTAAAATTTCGGGTAATCGTTTTGTCGGCCAAGGGATTTGTGCTAACTCTCGTTGCCATTTTTGATCAAGCGGCAGTAATCGTTGTGATATTGGCTGATATTGAGCGCCCGATTGCATCTGATTATAAAATACATAAACACGTGCAGCGCTTGCATTAGCAAGGTGTGTTTCGCTATCAATTTGAATTTGCCCAACCAACGCGGTGATCTCATTTATGCTCGTGGGCACCGTAAAACTTTTTTCCATAGATAAACCGGCATCGGCGAGTCGTGAGTAGACTCGCTCACCCACCGCCCACACTTGCAGTTGTGTGGTCTGAGATTGCGCGCCTAAATCGGCCAGTGCTTTAATTGCAAAGTCAGCAATATCTTCATTGAACTGCCCAACTAAACCTTGATCGGAGCCAAACACAATAGCACTGACTATATTATCGCCCTGCTTATCTGTGTTCGATATTGCACCCACTGCAGGTAAATTAACATCAACCGCCTGTATCGTAGCGCTTAATCCTAATTCTACCGTTCGATAGTAATCAGTTAATGAGCTGACAGATTTTTCGTATTGACTAATACTCGATGCGGCAAGCGCCTTCATCGTCCGCACAACTCCTTTTAAATCGCTGGCACTGTCGATTTTATGACGCAAATTAGCAGCGGTATTACTCATGGTTGTTCAGAGCCGTCAGCCAGCAATGGCGCATTACTATCTTCAATACTCGCCAGCGCTTGTTTTGATAGGGCAATGATATTTTGATGATCCTCGTCACTTAATGATCCTGAGGTTGCTAATCGCGTTGATAATTCAGCAGGCAAACGATTGATAATACCTCGTAAAGCATTTTTTGCTGCGCTCATTTTTGCTAATGCAATGGTATCAAATAGGCCCGAAGTCAAAGCAAGTAATAATATGATTTGTTCAGCGACTGGAAGCGGAGATGATTCTGGCTGGCGTAAACTGGCGCGAATACGGCGGCCATGTTCAATTGATTTTGCGGTATCTTGATCTAAACGCGCACCAAAGCGAGCAAATGTTTCTAGCTCTTCAAATTGTGCATAAGTCAATTTTAGGTCGCCCGCTACAGCCCGAAACGCTGCCAGTTGAGCTTTGCCGCCAACACGCGAAACAGATTTACCAACATCAACAGCGGGTAAAACACCCAATTCAAATAACGATGGGGATAAATATATTTGCCCATCGGTGATCGAAATTAAGTTGGTGGGTATGTAAGCTGAGATATTTTGTGCTTCTGTTTCAATAATAGGCAGTGCAGTAAGTGAGCCACCGCCAAGTGCTTTATTTAATTGAGTGGCGCGCTCAAGTAAACGTGAGTGAATATAAAAAATGTCGCCAGGAAATGCTTCACGCCCAGGTGGACGACGAAGCAGCAACGACAGTTCACGGTATGCGCGCGCATGTTTGGTTAAATCATCAAAAACAATCAGTACATCTTGCCCCTGTTGCATATAATATTCCGCGATACTCATCGCTGCATACGGAGCAATGTACTGTAAGCCCGCCGGTTCATTGCCTTCGGTAACCACCACCACAGTATAAGCCATTGCGCCTTGTTCACGTAATGTCGCCACAGCCTTTGCCACACTCGAAGCCCGTTGCCCTATCGCGCAATAAACACAGAGCACATTTTTATCGTGTTGATTGAGAATAGTGTCGATGGCAATCGCGGTTTTTCCGGTCTGTCGATCACCCAGAATAAGCTCCCGTTGCCCTCGTCCTATTGGGATCAAGGCATCAATAACAATCAACCCCGTTTGTAACGGCACTGTCACCGCAGCGCGATCCATTATCGCCGTTGCCGTTCGTTCGATTGGTAAATGCTGCGTGGCTTGAATAGGCAATCCATCATCTAACACCTGACCAAGAGGATTAATAACGCGCCCCAATAACTCATTACCCACAGCGATATCCATAACATGACCGCTGCGTCGAACCTCATCACCAGCTTGTAAATGTGCGTAATCGCCAAGTAATACCACGCCTAACTCATCTATATCGACATTGAACACGATACCTCGCACATTGCCAGCAAAGATCAACATCTCTTCAAAACCGGCACTGGGTAATCCTGATACTTTGGCAATACCGGTTGCAATATTGGTAATTATACCCACCTCATACGATTTCATTTGAGGCGAAAATGCCTTACGAGCTTTTTCGATTAGAGCGAATGAGTTGTCGAAAATATTATCGAGTGTTTCGCTATGATAGGCTGTTGTTGCTTGGCGAATTAAAGCCGAAGATTGGCTGCTATTAGTTGTATTAGTTGTATTAGTTACATCACTCATGGTGGTTTTCAATGTTAGTAATGGGTTTGCTAGTAAGTACTTTGCCTTTATCTTGCTCTTGGTCAGGCAGCTCATCGTTTGGTTTATTATCACTACTGCGCTTGGTTTTGTTGTCAGCTGCTCCCTGCTCAACAGCTTTGCCATTTTGTTTTAGCAGCGCCACAACGTCTTGTTCAAGCGACTGCAGGTAGTCAGCAATATTCCAGCCTAATTTTTGGCCATTAGTACTCAATTCAATACCACTAATAAGCTCTGCTGAGGTGGCAAACTCTAAGTCAATGTCAGCGCCAAATGTTGCTTTAATCGCTTTATCAATAGCAGCGCGCTCTGTATCAGGCAACTCAAATGCACTCGTTAATAATGCCGGTTTTTTGCTGTCTTTGAGTGCTTTTACTAGCGTCGTTTTTGCCGCTGGCTGCAACTCACTTAATTGCGCTATAAATACCTGAGTGACTTGCTGCTCTAAACTTGCGCTTGCAAGGTCGTGTAAGGTTTTGCGGGTGATAGCAAATACTTCATCACTGGTTTTACGCCTCAGTATATTGGTCAGATGTTTAGCATTTGCGGCGATTATTGCTTGATGTTTATCATGTAATGCAGCAACGTCTTGTTGTGCCAGAGCCAGTAACTGCTGTCGTTTTGCATCAGCATCATCTTTTGCTTGCTGTAATAACGTGTCACGCTCTTGAGCAAATTGGTTATTTTTATCTTCAAATATAGCTCGCTCAGCGCTGGCCTGTTGCTGTTTAGCCGCAGCAACATCGAGCTCATCGGCAATGCGTTGCTCACGGTCGTCAATAGCATGCAAAATAGGTTGGTAAAGATAACGTTTTAACAACCATACCAAGATCAAAAAATTAACAGCCTGTGCTGCTACAGTGAACCAGTCAATTAACATGGCTTACAATCCTGTGGCTTGCGCGATGGCATAATTCCAAAACGGGTTTGCAAAAAGTAAGATCATCGATACCACAAAACAATAAATCGCTGTGGATTCAACCATCGCCAGACCAACAAACAAAGTGCGCGTGATGGTCGTTGAAGCATCAGGCTGTTGAGCTAAGGCACTCAGTGCAGCAGCTACTGCACGTCCTTCGCCAAGAGCCGGACCTATACACCCAATACTGGTAGTGATGCCCGAAATAATTATCGAGGCGATTGCAATCATTGTCATACTGTCCATGTGATCTCCAAAATCTTTCATTGTTAAAGTAAGCAAAAATGTAATGTTAAGATTAATTGATGTTCATTATTGTGGCATTCACTTGCTGTCTGATCTGTTATCCGGTTGGCGAGTTTGTGTTGCGGCCGCAATATAGACGGCTGCAAGAATAGTAAAAATATAGGCTTGCACTATGCCAGTTAGTAGCCCTAGTGCCGTCATCACGATAGGGAAAATAAAAGGGGTGATGGTCAACAAAATACCAATAATCATCGCACCACTCATCATGTTGCCAAACAAGCGCACAGCCAATGCCAATGTGCGTGACAATTCACTAATGATATTAAATGGCAACATAATCATAGTCGGCGCCATATAAGATTTGAGATAGTTAACAACGCCCTGCTGTGCAATGCCAAACATTGGCACCGCGATAAATACACTAAGTGCCAGTGCCGCTGTCGTTGATAGTGACGCTGTGGGTGGTTCATAGCCGGGAACAATAGTGAAGATACTTGCACTAACCAAAAATAAAAATAAGGTACCAAGAAAATAGAGGTATTTTTTCGCCTGTTGCAAACCAACTTCTTCTATTTGCGTTTCAATCCCCGTGACTATAATTTCTAAAAAATTTTGCCAGCGCGAACGTTGCAAGTTAGTTGATATATTTCGAGTGATCAGCATAGAGCCAAGGGTCAACAGCAGCATCAGTGCCCATGTAAAAGCAATGGTTGCATTAATTTTCACAAAGCCAAGCTGCCAATAAATCACTACATCGGGACTAAGGTGCATGTTGCGATCCTTCATGTGGATTAAGCTGCTCAATAACGGCTACTTGCTGTACTGGTGTATCCAATCTAGCCGTCATTTTCGCAACCAAGCGGGCTGTGATAAGTCGTGCGCAAATAAATCCAAACAAACAGATCAGTAAACGTAGCAATGACGCATTAGCCATTTCATGACTTACAACTAAGTAAAAGCCTGCGATAGTTACTGTCATACGCACCAGCAAACTGCTTAATAACCACCACGCCGGATGCGCTGAACGAATACTTTTTTGTACCGTCCACCAAAGACCTACGAAAAAAAAACCACCCAATGCTAAACCTAAGCACCAGATCAGCATTAAGTTCACTGTATCACTCATCATTATGTTCCTTCTCTGCGGTGACTTTGTGCTCTTCACCTATTGCCAGATCTTCTTTCTCTATCCAATGCCATGCATTAAAACAACCAAGTGCCAAACCTGCGACTAACAAGGCTAGTGTCCAAGATCTTTCACTGGGATAATGACCATCAACATAGACTCCGATACTTGCTCCCACTAAGGTAGGTATCGCGACTGACCAGCCAATTAACCCCATCATTCCTAAGCCAAACCACACTCGTTGCTGCGAATGACTGCGCGCTTTTAACTTGCGCGTGGCTTTAATGCCGACTTTTGTCGCTAATGTAGGCTTTGCTTTAGTAGCTGTTTTCAACTTACGCTCATTCATATTATTTGCCTTGCTGAGGGCGCTTTACTGTTGTTTAAAGCTAACAAACTTATGCAGAAAACCGCTTTCCAATTTTGCCATTACTGCACGCACTTGCAGGGCTTGCTCATTGATTGCGAGAAAGTCTTGCTCAACAGCGGCGCGTAACTTAGTTAAATCGCTATCAACTAGGGCATTACGCACAGACACCAAAACATCGAGTCCTGTTTTCACCAACACTCCTTCATCTACGGCTACGAATATTTCGCCCTCGGCGATGGTTGAGAAAGTCAGAATGCCCGGCGTAAGCACCGCCACACAGTCAAGCCGATGCGGTAATAAGCCGTACGACCCACTGCTCGTTTCGACAATAATGTTGCTAATATCGGTTTTATCAATAAAGATCTGTGAGGGTAAAAGCAGTTTAAGGTGCATGTTCATTGTCTGCTCCAGCCGCTTTGGCGGCGTTTTTCACTGTACTTGCGGTGTCAGTGGTACTTGATGCCTGTTTATTTGGTGTGCTCTTTAGTTTTGCTTCATCGATATTGCCTATCATATAAAGCGCGCTTTCAGGATAATCTTTAAACTCATCGTTTAGAATACGCTCGCAGCCATCTAACGACTCATCAAGACTAACAAGTTTACCTTTATGATTAGTAAACTGTTCGGTGGTAAAAAATGGCTGAGTAAGAAAGCGTTCCAGCCGACGCGCACGCCCAACGACGGAACGATCTTCCGGCGACAGTTGCTCTAAGCCAAGCATCGCAATAATATCTTTAAGCTCAGCATACTGAGCCAAAGTGCTGCGCACTTTTTGCGCCAGTTGATAATGCCGTTCACCAACAATACCTGGACTGGCCATTTTGGAGTTTGACTGTAAGGGATCAATAGCAGGAAATAGTCCTTCACTGGCGCGTTGTCGCGACAATACAATGGACGCAGATAGGTGAGAAAACGTATGTACCGCAGCCGGATCAGTAAAATCATCAGCAGGCACATATACAGCTTGAATAGAGGTAATAGCCCCATTATTGGTATTCGCAATACGTTCTTCTAAGCTGGCCAACTCGGTGCCCATCGTCGGTTGATAACCGAGTCGTGACGGCATTTGTCCCATCAAACCAGATACTTCAGAGCCTGCCTGAATAAACCGAAAAATATTATCAATCAATAACAATACATCACGGTGTTCATCATCGCGAAAATACTCAGCCATGGTTAATGCCGCTTGACCAACCCGAAAACGACTCCCTGGTGGTTCATTCATTTGACCAAACACCATCACCATATTAGGCAATACACCTGCCGCTTTCATTTCCCGATAAAGCTCTTCACCTTCTCGACAGCGCTCACCTATACCGCAAAAAATGCTCACCCCTTTATGCTTACCTACCATGTTATGGATCATTTCAGTGAGCAAAACTGTTTTACCGACCCCTGCACCGCCAAACAACCCTGCTTTGCCGCCTTTCTCGAGCGGCACGAGTACATCAATTACTTTGATACCGGTTGTGAAAATTTGCGACTGTGTAGAGCGCTCACTAAGTGTTGGTGGTGCTCGATGTACCGAGCGCCATTTAATATCTGTCAAACTGCCTTGACGGTCTATCGGTTTACCAAACACATCAAACATCCGCGATAAAATACCGCTGCCAACCGGTGCTAACAAAGGGTTACCACTGTCTTTAACTTGCATTCCGCGGGCGAGCCCTTGCGTTGGTGTTAAAGCTATACACCGTACCTGCTTGGCATTGCGTTGCTCTAACACTTCAATAACGACTTGCTCTGTATCACCTAACGCGATATCACTCAGATCTACGGTCAGTATTGAATGAATACGCGGCAATTTTGTCGCAAAACTGACGTCAATTACACTGCCACGTATTGCTATTATGCTGCCAACATTTAACTTATTATCAGCGGGTTGCAGGACAGATGTGGTCATACTGATGAAGTCCAGTGCCAATCACGAATTTCTGGCATATCAAGGCCATTTTTGTTGATATATTTTTTATGCGCAATTAACTTTTCATGTAATAACTGCTTAAGCTCGATGCCTTTAGCGCCGGTTTGCGGTAATCGTTCGAGTGCATCAATGACCAAGTGAAAACGGTCAATTTCATTTAATACCGTCATATCAAAGGCGGTCGTAATTGTGCCTTCTTCCTTATAGCCGCGAACATGAATATTGTGATGATTAGTGCGACGATAAGTAAGTTGATGGATAAGTGATGGGTAAGCATGAAAAGCAAATATTACTGGCTTGTCGGTGGTAAACAACGCATCAAAATCTTGGCAATTTAATCCATGCGGATGTTCGGTTTCTGGCTGTAAACGCATTAAATCAACCACATTAACCACCCTCACTTTAACCGTTGGCAAATATTCACGCAAAATTGATACTGCCGCCAATGTTTCGAGTGTAGGCACGTCACCACAACAAGCCATAACCACATCAGGCGTTTGCTCAATGGCATCGTCACTAAGATTGCCAGCCCAATGCCAAATACCAATTCCTTGTGCGCAATGTTTTTCAGCTTCTTCCATTGTTAACCATTGCGGAGCTGGGTGTTTGCCTGCAATCACCACATTGACGTAATGACGGCTGCGTAAACAATGATCCATCACCGACAATAAACAATTCGCATCGGGTGGTAAGTAAACGCGAACAATCTCCGCTTTTTTATTGACTACAACATCAATAAAACCCGGATCTTGATGGGTAAAACCATTATGATCCTGACGCCAAACATGAGATGCCAATAAATAATTAAGCGAGGCAATCTTAGGCCGCCACGACAATGCCGATGATACTTTTAACCATTTTGCATGTTGATTAAACATAGAATCAATAATATGAATAAACGCTTCGTAACAGTTAAACAACCCGTGACGGCCAGTCAGCAAGTAACCCTCAAGCCAGCCTTCACATTGGTGTTCACTGAGCATTTCGACCACTCGGCCGCTCGGTGCTAAATATTCATCATTCGCATACGTGGTCACATCCCATTGCCGACGGGTGGTTTCAAACAAGGCAGCCAAACCGTTGGAAATAGTTTCATCGGGACCAAACACCCGAAAGTTTTGCTCTTTATCATTTAACTTAGTGACGTCACGCAGAAATGGCGCAAGCACTCGGGTATCACCCACACCGCGTACACCAGGCGTTGTCACCTCGCAGGCGTAATCTCGGTAATCGGGCATTTTTAAATCTTGTAGTAATAAACCGCCATTAGCATGAGGATTTGCCCCCATACGGCGTTCACCTGTTGGCGCCAACGCGGCTATCTCTGGTAACAAACAACCACGTTCGTCAAACAGTTCTTGGGGTCGGTAACTACTTAACCAGTCACTTAATAACGCCAAATGTCCGGGATGATTCACCGGTGCTGAAATTGGCACTTGATGAGCGCGGAAGGTTCCTTCAATTTTATATCCATCGACTTCTTTAGGACCGGTCCAGCCCTTTGGCGAATTAAGTATGATCATCGGCCACGCTGGACGATTTAAGTCACCATTTTCACGCGCATTTTGTTGGAATTTTTTAATAAGCTGCACGGCTTTATCAAGGGCTGCCGCCATCGCTTGGTGCATCAGAGTTGGCTCATCACCCTCAACAAAAATAGGCGTCCAACCATAACCACGCATTAACTGCGTTAATTCGTCTTTAGGAATACGGGCAAGAATTGTTGGATTAGCAATTTTATAACCATTGAGATGCAGTATTGGCAATACAGCGCCGTCAGTGGCAGGGCTGAGAAACTTATTACTATGCCAAGCAGTTGCAAGCGGCCCCGTTTCAGCTTCACCATCACCAACCACACAAGCAACAATTAAATCGGGATTATCAAACGCCGCCCCAAAAGCATGGCTTAGGGAATAACCCAACTCACCACCTTCGTGGATCGAGCCCGGGCATTGGGGTGACGCATGGCTAGGGATCCCCCCTGGAAAAGAAAACTGTAAAAACAGCTTTTGTAATCCTGCTTCATCTTGACTGATGTCTGGGTAGATTTCGCTGTAGCTTCCTTCAAGGTAAGTATTCGCCAGCACAGCAGGTCCGCCGTGACCAGGACCTGAAACATAAATCATATTTAAATCGTGTTGTTTGATCACTCGATTCAAGTGCACATAAATAAAGTTCTGACCTGGAGTTGTCCCCCAGTGTCCAAGTAACATAACTTTTATATCACTGAGTTCTAAAGGACGTTTTAACAAAGGGTTGTTGGACAAATAAATTTGACCAACCGACAAATAATTAGTCGCTCGCCAATAAGCATCAATCAGATATAATTGTTCAGATGTCAGTGTTCTACTCTTATCCTTGGCTTGCATCTTTGCTGCTCCAAAGAGCGTTTGTGCTACGCTCATAAAGACATAAGGAGTCTTAAAATTATTCAATTAAAAGACTAACTTTTATTGATTTCTTCCTTCATTTTGACAAATTCTTGTTGCTCTATATCACCACGCGCATACCGCTCATTAAGAATGTCGAGCGCCGTTTTATCAGTGTTCGCAACATAACGACGATGTGTGCGATAACTGTAACCCCAATGACTAAAACTCGAAATTAACAAAAACCATATACCGATCCATAAAAACCAACCCCAACCAATATACCAATCGTTCCAATAGCCATGATCCATTTGTATTCTCCTATTGAATAATCAAAATAAGACAACAACGTTGCTGCCGCCTTCTATACCATTGTAAAACGAGATAACTTCAAGCTCTGTGCGATAGCGTACTCATCACCATTAATCTTTGCTGAAATACTATAAGGCTTAAAGGTATTGCCCTGAGCAATAAACTAAATCAAGAATATACAAGATTTTTCGCTATCGTCGTTGCTTTGGCATTTACCTTAAGTACATGTATTTAAATTACAGTTACAACAATTTAAAGATAACTAGTAGGCATTTAGGCTGTATTAAAACAAGCTTTAATACTGCAAAGATTAGCTATTGCCGAGCCAACCTTTACGCCTAAAAAATATGAGTAATCCGATAGTGATCATAATAAAAACAGCCCAAATAAGCGGGTAACCCCAACGCCACGTCAACTCCGGCATAAATTGAAAATTCATACCGTAAACTCCGGAAATAAATGTTAATGGGATAAATACCGACGCCATAATAGTCAACATTTTCATGATCTCATTCATCCGATTAGAGATAGCTGACATATACAGGTCGGTTAAACCACTTGCGATCTCTCGATACGATTCAACAATTTCAACAATTTGAATCGTGTGTTCATAAACATCGCGTAAATATGGCCGTGTGGTCTCATCAATTCTGCCGCCCTCTTCACGGTATAAGTGATCAACAACTTCCCGTAGTGGCCAAATAATACGCCGCAGCAGTATCAGCTCTCGTTTGATGCAATAAATACGATGCAGCACTGGTGGTGATGGACTTTCTAAGGTCAAAAGCTCGAGATCTTCGAGGATATCGCCGTACTTTTCTAGTACGGGAAAACAATAATCAACGACAGCATCAAGCAAGGTATAGAGCAAATATCCGCTACCATTTTTTCGAATGCGACGATTTTCGTTCTGCAGGTGATCACGGATCGGTTGCCAAACATCGTCTGGGGCTTCCTGAAAAGAAATGAGTACTTTGTCATACGCAAATATACTTACTTGTTCAATATCTGGCACCGAGTTTATTAACGTATCGTCAGACTTATGTGTTGAAGGCTTGAGCATGCGCAAAACAACAAACAAATGATCATCAAAAAACTCAATGCGGGGTCGTTGCGGAATGTGCAAAACATCTTCTGCAATCAATGTATGAAAGGCAAAATGTTGTTGAAACAAACTAATAATATACGGATGGATTGTACTGACATTAAACCATCTGACTTTAACCCATTTGGGCATCGGCTTTTTCAGGAACTCATCAAGGTTAGTAATTTCATTGGTTTCGATTCGTGTTGGTGAGTAATCCGTGTAAGTAATTAATACAGTGCCGGGGGCGGGCGGATTCTGGGCATCAGCAACATGCTCAATGCCGGGTAATTCTCCCGGCTCAATTTGATGGTTCTGTTTATTGACTGAATTAGTTCGCGATAAATCAAGTGTAGAATCAAGTAATGAAGCGACTAGCTGCTCTTTTGAAACTTGCCCTTTGATTGTTTTTTTAATCCGCTTCATGGTTATGGTGAGGTTGTGCTTTGTTTTATTGGTAAGTCGGATTCCTTACTCCAATATCCTTCCCTTGCGTAATGATCGTGCATAGCAATTTCCCAATCACGGTCCATTTTAACTAAAGGATCATAAGCAGGAGCACCTTGAATTTCTGCACGAGTGTGATTCACTTTGACGGATGACTCAGCCCACTTCAGGTCATTAAACCAATGCGGAGCCACTAAAATATCATGACCTATCCACCAATCGTTGGCTCGCACAATGACATAACGTATGGCAAAGGTGTGCTCATCAATTAATAAGCCTTGTATATGTCCTATTTCACCGTCAGAGCCATTAACGACGAATCCTTTGACCTTTTGCCAACTGCGTAAATGTGGATCATTGTTTTGAGATGTTTTATCTTGCTTGGCTTCACTGGTATTGGGTTGTTGATTAGTGGTGTCGTTTTCTAGCATCCCCGCGACAGGATAAAGACCATTGCCCCATATACTAGTGCCGCCCCAATAAATAGGGTAACTGTAGTAGCTAAAATATTTTATTTCTTGTTGTCTTGAAACCGGCTTATGGGCGCTAATGTCAGGACTATGATCGACTTGTTTTTGGCTCAAATTCACCGGCATCATTTTATTTAGCCAATCAGGTGTATCTAATGCGATGGGTGAAACTAAAACTTCGCGTTTAAAAAACCAATTATGAGTGGTAACCACAAGATAACGAATAGCCCAACCTTCATCATCAAAATATAAATCATTAATTTTACCTAAATCGCCATCAACTGATTGGATCTTACATGCCTTCAAGTCATCTGCGCTGTGCAACATAAATTTACTCCTAGTAGCATAAAGTTCGATATTCTTTACGTGATTTTACGGTAAATAATCAGATGTTCCGTTCGATAGCATACATTAGCGAAAGAGTTAGCTTTACTAGAGGTTTTAACTTTAGCTGATACCCTAAATCAGCTTATAGCGCGGCAAAATTGCAGCTTACAATTACTGAGATCCATCCAGCATAAGTAACTCACACACCATACTGGCAATCATTTGCTCTTCATCGGTATGAATAACATGGACGGTTACCGCCCCACCAGCAATGGAAATTATACTTTCGTGGTTATTATTACGAGTTTGGTCGAGTTCAATACCAAGGTACTGCATGCCTGCACAAATTTTTGCCCGTACACTTGCCACATTTTCACCAATCCCCCCACTAAATACCAAAGTATCTAGTCCATTCAAAGAGGCGCTATAAGCCCCGAGCCATTTTTTAGCCTGATAACAAAATAGTTCGATTGCCTGTGCTGCGCGTTGATCGGTATTTTCAAGTGGTAATAAATCTCGCATATCTGCGCTAATTTCAGATACCCCTAACAGACCGGATTGATGATTAAGGAGATGATTGCATTGTTGACTATTGATATTTTCATGCAGCTTAATGTAGTGGATAACCCCAGGATCTAAATCGCCACAACGTGACCCCATGACTAACCCACCACAAGGTGTAAACCCCATACTGGTGTCAATACAACGACCATCAAGTACTGCCGCCATACTCGCACCATTGCCTAAATGGGCGAGAATAATTCGTTGCGGCAATGGAGTGTTTTGATAGCTATTAGCCAATGCGGTCATTAAATATGTATAGGAGATACCATGAAAGCCATAACGCTGAATACCTAATGCATCAAACCGCCGCGGAATTGGCAGCAACTTTGCTACTGGTGGTAATGAATGGTGAAAGGCGGTATCAAAGCAAGCGACCTGCGGTAGTTTAGGAAATTGTTGCTGCAGAGTGTCAATCAGCAAGATTTCGTTCGGTAAATGCTCTGGCGCATAAGGAATAATATTTCGTAGCTCAGTCAACAGTGCGGGCGTTATAAGCTCCGGCTTTTCATGTTGCCAGCCATGAACCAATCTATGGCCTACGGCAATTATTTTTTCAAAACCGATGTGTTGCTGCAACCAATTGATTAGAAACCCGGCTGCTTCTGGATGATCACCACAATCAGGTTGAAGGCGGCCATCCAGATCACGCTGCTTATCAACAAAGGTTAACAAAGTCCCTGCCATACCAATGCGCTCAATTTTTCCACTTAACAATGGCGTTGCTAAACCCGCAGGAGTAAATACAGCAAATTTGATGCTCGATGAACCCGCATTAATAGTAAGGATCTGCATATTCACAACTGACATTATGACTCCTTAAGCATAACGGTAGTAAAGTGAACAGCATGCTCACTTTACTACCGCGTAAATTAGTGATTGGTGAATATGGCTTTTAGCTTTTTAATCTTTGCTGTCCTAGGTAAATGATATCTGGTAAATCTTTTTTAGCGGCTTTAGCTTTCGCTAACTTTTTATCACTCGGCTTGAGAGTATGAACTAATTTTTTCATAGTTACCTCTGGATTATGATTGTCTTAATCTCTTAATAACTCGGTGTAAAAACGTAAGCGTTAGAGTCCACGGTAAGTGTACTTGCTGCTGTAGTACACTTTATATATCGCTTATGTCTGAGTGTTTACGATGCTCTGCTAATGTCTTTTTGGGTTTATTAGCGGATTGTTGGAATTGTGGTTTTTGCCCGCTGTAACTGGTCTCTACTGCAGCGGCTTTTTGTTCACTTGGCACTTGTTTAACAGACTGTTCCTGAGTATTTGAAATTTTCATAATGACCTCTACCATCTTGCCCATTACGTCATTGTAAAAGGCTAACAAGATGAGTTTAAGGTGAGCTCATTTAACTATCTGTACGCTAGGGCACTTTACATGCTGAAATTTGTATCAATTGCGATTAAGGCGGTTAATAGGTGCTGAACATGTAAGATTAAAAATTATACCATGCTTGGAATTTCTCCTAATCTGTCTGTTTCCTTTTTAACCACTGCGTAACATTCACAACACAGCGTCTCAAGTTTGCATCTATCTGTCACCGTTATATGACCTCGCTTATAAGTGATCACGCCTAACTTTTGTAGTTTACCCGCAGCTTCAGTGACGCCTTCTCTTCTAACGCCTAGCATATTTGCAATTAACTCTTGAGTCATCGTTAGGTTATTGGTTCTCAGCCGATCGAGAGAGAGTAATAGCCATCGGCAAAGTTGTTGGTCAATCGAGTGATGACGATTACAAACCGCAGTTTGTGCCATTTGCGCAATTAATGTTTGGGTGTACCGTAATAGCAACATGCGAATTGTGGCATCATTATTAAATTCGCTACGTAATATCGCCGCTGGTAGGCAATACGCGTACCCTGCACTTTGTACAACCGCCCTTTTAGGAGTACTTTCTCCCCCCATAAAAACAGCAATTCCCACTAACCCTTCATTTCCGACAACTGATATTTCAGCTGATGAGCCATTTTCAGTCACATAAAGAAGCGAAACAATACAATCTATCGGAAAATACACACAAGTAAGATTTTGCCCAGACTCATATATCACCTTTCCCAAAGGCAACATGACGAGTTTAAGTTGAGGAAATACTTTATTTTTAGCTGCTAAAGGGAAGAAATTTAATAACTTGTTAGCGATTGGACTATTCATATTATTCCTTGAGCGCTTTATTATAGGCGCTCTTTATGCAGTAAACACTCAATGCAGAAGGCACTGAATGATTGCTACAACGTTATTATACTCTATCATCTTTTAGTATTTACTGATCTAGATTAGCCATTATAGTTTGCGGGTTATTTTATTTAGTGTGAACTCGCCTCAAAAGCTGATTTCTAAACATTATAAAGAATATTAATTGGACTATCGGCCATTATGTTTCCAGCTTAGCCGCTTATATAACTGATATGTGTGGAAAATGATTTGAACGTCATTTTTTAGCGTCTAACTTAAAATTAATATAACAAAATCGTTATGCCATTTTGTTAGCGAAAAGTAAATATACATCTTGCGCGCTAATCAGTGCTTTGCCAAGACAAATTATTAAATTTCGCTCATTACGTGCTGCTATTTATGGTTTCTAATTTTTATATTAAAATTTTAAATAAACTTCAATGGGTTAAGCTTGTTTAAAAATTTGATAGCCATCATGTCCTCGTGATTTTGCCTGATACATTGCTTTATCAGCATTATCGATAAGAACATCACTTAACTTTCCTTCACTAGCCAGTTGCGGATCCTCAATATCGTGATGGTAAATACGAATACCTATACTCATATGCACGGATATTTTTTTGCCATTAAGCTGATGCGGATTAATCAGCGTGTGAAGTAATTTACTGGTAAATGTTACAGCATCATCAGGGTGCTCTATTTCAGAGAGCAATATCAAAAACTCGTCACCACCTTGTCGACAGACAGTATCACTTTGTCTCACCGCATCAGTCATTCGGTTAGCAATCGAACAAAGCAACTTATCTCCTAATTCATGACCGTGTAGATCATTCACTTTTTTAAATAAATCAATATCTAAATAAAGTACCGCCAATCGCTTATTATGTCGTTTAGCTAACACGAGAGCCTGATTTAGCCGCTCCTGAAAAAGTAACCGGTTAGGTAATCCGGTTAGCGGATCATGCTGCGCTAAGTATTTCATTTTGATTGCTTTTAGTTGCGACTGCGAGATATCTCGAAATATAAAAACCACCCCAATGGTTTCACCAAGCTCATTAAAGATAGTGCGCGCAGATTCTTCAATTTGGATCTCAACACCGTCTTTACGCACTAATATACAATCGAACGGCCGTTGCTCTCGCTGACTTTGTGCAAGCGTCGACTTCGTGATAACCGCTGAAGCACACTCTTTAATCTTGAAAATATCACACAACAACAAACCAACAGCCTCACTGCAGTCCCAGCCAGTAAGTATTGATGCTGCTTGATTTAAATATAATACCTTGTCATTAATATCGGTGCTTAATATCGCATCACTCATAGCATCTAGGGTCAATTGTGCCGTAGTGGCGGGCAGTAAAACACGCCTAGTTTTAGTAACTGCAGCGGTTAACTTAGCTTTATTATCTCGTTTACTAAGCTTTTCTAGTGTAATTATGTAGCCATATGATTTTTTATTTTTTGCAATTGGCGTCGCGGTTACACGGACCTGACACAGCTGCTTACTTTGATAAATGATACACACATCAGAGCAAACAATTGTGTTATTTTTCTTAGCTGCTTGTAAATCAGTTAGTAAACGATTCTTATCATCATCATAGATTTGCGCCATCCAATGACAGCCTTGCGGTGTTGCTGCACTATATGCCGTTATGGTATTAAAAGCCTGATTGGTATAAATAATATTGCCGAACCAATCAGCAGCCATGATCCCGAGCAGTGAGCTGTCGCAAATTGCATGTAAGGTTTTAATACTGCGTTTTTGTAATTTTAAAGGCTGTGTTTGTAAAAGGCTAAAGCCCAACAACCGCATAAGCCAGTGATGCCCTAAACTATGCTTATCAATAAACCCATGTGCACCTTGAGCCATCGCTTGCGAGACAATTGCATTATCATTTGCGTTGCACAGTAACATAATAATCGTCTTCGCAGAGTTATGTCGAAGTTGATTTACAAACTCTGCGCTTTTAGCACTCGCTACTGATAAGTCTAACAACACAATATCAATCGAGCTACTATTTATTAGCTCAAGCGCTTTTGTTTGCTCTTTTGCATAAACCACTTTAAATACCCGGAGCTGTGAATAATACAAAGAGGTACGTATGCGTTTTGCTAAAGATGAATTCTGTGCAAGCAACAGCACTGTTATCGTCTTAATTATCATAGTTACCCTACGGATTGTTGGATTTTCAGTTTATCGCTCTGATGCCCTTAGGCGCTCGACTAATTAACCTGAGCTTCGGTTAATCAATCACTCTCCAGCGGCTAATGCTTATCTGACTTGACGCTCGCCGATATCGTCAAACGATGATAGCCGTCTTTGAGCTCCACACTCACCAATGACCCTTGGTTAGCTAATAAAATACCATTAAGCTCTGCATGCAATAGATTATTCGCAAGCGGTACTTGATTATTTACTGTTATATCAAGGTGGCTATTCGCGATTTTTATTGCAGCGCTAAATTCAGGCCAATGATCGGGGATACAGGGTTGAATAATTAAATTTTTACCCTCACGACGAATACCTAAAATACCTTCTAATCCCGCCTGATACATCCAACCAGCAGCACCGGTATACCAAGTCCAACCACCTCTGCCAATATAAGGTGAAATTGAATAGATATCAGCGGCTACGGCATAAGGTTCAACTTTATAACGTTGGACTTTTTCGCTATCGCTGGCGTGATTAATCGGGTTGACCATGGCAAATAAATCCACGGCTTTTTTACCTTCGCCCTGCTTAGCTAACGCTAAAATAAACCACATAGCAGCATGACTGTATTGACCACCATTCTCTCTTAAACCGGGAGGGTAACCTTTAATATATCCGGGATTATGAGTGGTTTGATCAAAAGGCGGGGTAAATAACAAGGCCAACCGTTCTTGCTGCTTGATAAGATGAGTTTCAACGGCAGACATGGCTGTCATGACTTTGTGTTGATCTGTCCCATTTGCTAATACCGCCCAAGATTGAGCAATAGAGTCGATTTGACATTCATCATTACTTTTTGACCCAAGCCAAGTACCATCATCAAATGTTGCTCGACGATACCACTGTCCATCCCATGCTTGTTCATCAATACAAATACGCACTTTTTCAGCATGTTCTTGCCAATGCTTGCCTCGTAGTCGATCCGCTTCAGTTTCTTGTTCGAGCGCATAAACGGCAAATAAGTCTATAGCACGTATCAACAGCCAGCCAAGCCATACACTCTCGCCCTTTCCAGCCACTCCTACTAAGTTCATGCCATCGTTCCAGTCGCCGGTTCCCATCAATGGCAGGCCATGCTCACCCGTTAACTGAATACTTTGATCCAGTGCGCGAGCACAATGTTCAAATAGACTGGCAGACTCTTCGCTAACATTCGGTTTAAAGTAGGCATCATGCTGCTCTTTGCCAAGCGGCTTGCCCTCTAAAAATGGGATAGCTTGCGTTAATATCGCTTTATCACCCGTTACTTTTATATAGTTTGCGGCTGCCAGTGCTAACCAAACGCGATCATCTGAGATATGAGTTCGTACCCCTTGTCCGGAATGCGGCAACCACCAATGTTGTACATCACCTTCAACAAACTGCCTACCCGCCGCACGTAAAATATGCGCTCTGGTTATTGCAGGCTGGCTTAAGGTTATGGCCATACCATCTTGCAGTTGGTCACGAAATCCATAAGCGCCACTGGCTTGATAAAAAGAAGATCTCGCCCATATTCGACACGCTATAGTTTGATACATCAGCCAGCCGTTGAGCATAATATCCATAGCGCGATCCGGGGTTTTTACCTGCACCTTATTTAATAGGGTGTGCCAATGGTTTTGTACACCGGCAAACACCTCATCCAGATCTCTTTGTCGGTAATTGCTAACCAATTCTAAGGCATGTTGCTCACAGTCGCCTTGGCCAATAAACATGATAACTTCACGGCTTTCACCATCAGCAAGCTCAATATCAGTTTGTAAAGCGCTGCAATGATCATAACCTGCACCAACAGTACCGGATAAAGATAGCTGCTGACTTAGAGCCCTTGGCGCTGCCTTAGTGCCATTGCGGCCAATAAATTCGCTCCTATCGGTTGTCCATGCGGTTTGCGCACCTGCCATATCAACAAAAGCAACACGTTTTGGAAATGCCATTCCCCACCGATTATGCAATAAAATTGTATTACTGTTTGCATCTAACGAGCTGGTAATAAAACAGTCAGAGGTACTACGCGATGTGCCAAGCACCCATTCAACATAAGCCGTTACTGACAGCCGACGTTTTCGACCTGACTCGTTGTGTATGGTTAATCGAGAGATTTTAATTGCATCGTCCAGTGGCACATAATGCAATAAATCTAATGATAGTCCGCTAACCTGATGCTTAAACCGACTAAAACCATAACCGTGATGTATTATATAACTGCCCTTGTCTTGTGAGGGCTGAGCCGTTGCAGTATAAATTTCACCACTGTCTTTATCACATACATAAGCAATCTCACCAATGGGGTCTGACACGGCATCATTTGACCAGGTGGTCAGTTGGTTTTCTCGGCTATTTTCTGACCACATATAGCCACTGCCTTCAGCCGAAACATGAAAACCAAAACTCGGGTTAGCAATAACATTGAGCCAAGGTGCAGGCGTGCATTCACCATTGTGCAAACGAATGACATATTCACGCCCATTATCAGCAAAACCGCCTAAACCGTTAAAAAACTCCAGCTCTGGTAAGTTCGCTTTTGGCAATTGTATATTCGCGTTTAACGTTCGTGGTTGATGATTTAGCATGCTAGTTACCGCGTGATTGCCCGTTTTTGCCGTACGCAGAAAAAATTGCTTATTTATAAAGCCATGGCGAGCGACTAAAACCACTCGGGCAATAGCATGCAGCATATCGCGAGTCTCGCTGTTTATCATGTCAGCACGAAATACATGCACTGCCCCAATGCTCTGCTCTGCCAAATAATCACGATTAAAAGATGGTCGAGATTGGCTACTACGCACAGCCGTCTCTATTGCATTATGTAAGTCTTGCATGTAACCCGATGGGTGTTCATTGATGATGACCAGATCGACCGCTAGACACTTCATTCGCCAGTATTCATGGGCCCGTAAAAGCTGCTTAACCTTTGCGATATCTTCAATATCATCAATTAATAACAACACGATGGGGAGATCACCAGAAATTGACTGCGCCCACAGTTCAGACTGACACTTAATCCCTTTTATGATGTCTGCTGATGACGCTTTAAAGCGCGGATCTGCATATAAAATTGGGGCTGCTAAGCGTTGAAAATCTGCCACCTCGGTATATTCAATACCTAAGTGACGAAGCTGTACTTGCGCTTGGGTCCAGGCCAGCGTTTTTGCTCTATCATAAGCATTAGCATCGTTGTGCCTGTCTATCATCGCTATTAGTTTTTCTTTGGACGGCGCCACCACGGTCCAAAATGCGATGTTCACGGCTCCTTGCGCAGGCACTTTAATACGATATCGTAAGGACAATATGGGATCCAGTACACACCCCACCGTATTTGATAGCTCCTTACTCGAAGAGCATGCGGTTAAAGTCATGGCTTGTGCACTGACTAAGTTATTACCACGCCCGATAAATTCGGCACGACTGGTTTCATATTGTGGCTCTGCCGTTATCTCCCCCTCTATAATCGCAAAATGGCCAACCCAAATATCAGCGTCATCTGCAGAGCGTTTGCGCCGCGTCGCGATAATCGCTTTATATTCTTGATTAAACTCGGTCTGCACGAACATTTTAGCAAATGCGGGATGGGCGTTATCATTCGCAGCTGTTGCAAGTACTAATTCTGCAAATGAGGTAAGCTCTATTTCATGACTGAAATGACCTTGATTGCTTATTGCTATTTTTCTTACTTCACCATCATCTTCCCCCGACACTAACACATCCATTGTGGTGGTTAAGTTTCCTTCTATTTTCATAAACCTTGCGTGATCTTCGCTAAAAACACACGGATTAAACTCACCACCAGAGCTCACAAAGGGTTGCGCAGTACTAGACCAGTGCTTGGCGGTTTCAACATCTCGTAGCAGAATAAATGAACCACTGGTATCACAGCTCGGATCGCTATGCCATCGCGTAATCGCAAAATTCCCCCAACGGCTATACCCTGTGCCGGTTGCCGTTAACATGACTGTATAGCGTCCATTTGATAATAGATGCGTGGTCGGCTCCACATCCATTGCAACCTTTATGTGCCTAACTGTATTCGCTTCACTGGCATCAACACTGGCAGATTCCCTGACTTCTTCAGCGCGAGGATGCCCTATTGCAACATCTCTGGGCATTCTTTCTTGCAACAGTAACTCACAGGCTTGAATACATGGCTCTCGATGAAAACGCGAACGCATTAAGCCATCGCGTAAACAATTTAAAATAGCGACAATGGTCATGCCCTGATGATGCGCCATAAAACTGCGAACAATGGCAACGTCGCTGCCCGACTGCACACGTGAAGGAGTAAAGTCTAACGCTTCAAAGAAACCATAACGCCCGCATGCTCCAATACTGTGTAGCCGTTGATAATTTTCTACCGCAGCAGCTGGATCAATCATACTTGCCAAGCCTGTTGCATAGGGGGCAATGACTCTATTTTCTGACAGCCCTCGCTTTAAGCCCAAACCTGGCACGCCAAAATTAGAGTATTGATAGGTAAATTCAATATCTCGGGCATTAAAACCTGACTCAGAGATCCCCCATGGGATCCCCAGTTGACTTGCGTAACTTTGTTGGCGTTCAACCACTAAGCGGTTGGTTTGTTCAAGTAAACTTCCTACTGGCGCTCGCATGATCAAAGACGGCATGAGGTATTCAAACATCGAGCCTGACCAAGAGATCAGTGCAGAGCCTTTACCTAATGGCGTTGCTGTGCGTCCTAAATGAAACCAATGTTTAGTCGCCACATCGCCTTTGGCAATAGCAAACAAGCTGGCTAATCTCGCTTCAGATGCCAGTAAATCATAACAGTTAGCGTCAAGACTATTGTCAGACTGCGAATAACCAATCGATAGCAACTTTCTTTCTTGATTAATTAAAAAAGCAAAGTTCATCCCGTTAGCCATCTCTCGCGCTGTTTTTGCTAATTTTTTCAGTTGGTGCATTAGGTTAACATCTGCTTGAGCCGAATAAACTTTCAATTGATGATCTTGTAATTGCTCACCAGCCAAGGTCGCTATAGCTTGCAGCCAAAACCTAATATCATCAAAGGTAGCATCCGCAGTTAACTCAAATATGGGGAGTTCGAAGGCGTGGTTAACTAATTTAATTATGCTAGGGCTGATATGCTCTATCGTACCCGCAGTATCAATCAGCGCGGTTATTTCGGCCACAATAGCATTCAGTACTTGGGAATCTTGTGAGTGAATTAAAGTATTCGTTGTAATGGCCTCACTCAGCAAGCGGAGATTATCTTGCATCCCCGTGTTGAAATGATGATCTGTGGTCATCTGTTGCCATTCATCTAAAGCGTTCGCCAAGGTGATCAAGTGGCCGGCAAAGTTACCACTGTCTACTGAGGAAACGTACGCTGGATTTAACGTTGCTAAGTTTTGGGTGGCATACCAATTATAAAAATGCCCTTTGCACTTAGCTAACTTATTAAGGGTGGCAAAGGTTGCTTCTAAACGACTAACGACAGCGTGCAGACCTATCCAACCAAAATCTCGCGCAGCAACGGCTGACAATAAATAAAGTCCAATATTAGTGGGAGATGTACGATGCGCGATCACCGGTTCTGGCTCTTGTTGGAAGTTGTCTGGCGGCAACATATTGTCTTCATCAGTCACAAAGGTTTCAAAATAGCGCCATGTTCGACGAGCGGTCAATCTAAGCATATCAGCATATGGTTCTGCGTGATTAAGGCCACCTGTCGCAATAGGGCGGCTACTGTAATAAGCTAATAGAGGAGCTGTTAGCCACAGTAATAGAAATGGCAACACAAGCGGCAAAGTCGCTGGCATATTGAACAGTATTGCAAAGCATATTAGCTGACTAACGAATGTGCCTTGGTACATTGTTTTATAAAAGCCAAGAATATTCAGTCGCGGATCACCATTGGATTGTGCCGAGCTGGTCCATTCTAATAGATGACTACGAGTGATAAATAAGCGGATCAATGTTCGCCCGATGGCATCCATGGCTCGCCAACTTTGATCAGGTAAAAATGCCACTTTAAAAAACACTTGTGCTGATGCTAGACGCAAATCACCAAACCACATTCGAATATGTTGACGAAATTCGACACTAGGTCTTGGTGGAATAAGTGAAAACAAACAGGGAGTAAATACTGGAATGGCAATGGTAGCTAATAATAAAACCGTACTTATTGCTGCTAATGGTAATGGCAATAGCCAGCATAACAGCAATGCCAAAAAGGTGATGGGTGCAATTAAAGAACGTCTTAGGTTGTCCAATAATTTCCAACGACCAACCCACGACACCGCATCTGCACCAGAAAATTTACCGAATATCCAAGGTAATAATTGCCAATCTCCTCTAATCCAGCGATGTTGCCGTTTTTCCAATACGTCGTAACGAGCTGGAAACTCTTCAACAACCTCAACATCCGACACCAGCGCCGCACGCGCAAATATACCTTCGAATAAATCATGGCTTAGCATTACATTTTCTTTTACGCGCCCAGCAAGGGCTGCTTCAAATGCATCAATATCATAAATGCCTTTTCCGGTATAAGAACCTTCGCCAAACAAGTCTTGATAAACATCTGAATTTGCCGCTGCGTAAGGATCCATTCCTCCCGGACTAGAAATAACACGTTGATAAAAAGACCCCTGTGCACCAATAGGCAATGAAGGCGTGACACGAGGTTGAATAATGCCATAACCGGCTTCAATCCGTTGTGTCTTAACATTAAGGCGAGGACGGTTAAGCGGATGCCCCATCCGGCTAATAAGCCGTAAGGTAGTTTCCCGCGGTAACCGCGTATCTGCATCAAGTGTGATCACATAGCGAACATTTTCTGGGACTTCTAATGTTCTGCCAGCTAAGGGGATAAAACTAGTATCAGTGGCTCCTCGCAGCAAACGGTTTAATTCATGTAATTTGCCTCGTTTGCGCTCCCACCCCATCCATTTATTTTCACTGGGGTTAAATTGTCTCCCCCGATACAGTAATAAAAATCGCTTACCCGCAGGACCGGATGGGTAAGTATGATTTAAACGGTCAATTTTTTCTGCCACTATTGTTAGCATTTGATTATCACTTTCTAACACTTGTTGATCGGCATCTAAACCATCAACTAATAATGCAAATGTTAAATCGCCGTCGACCCCACCTAAATAGTGCACTTGCAAACGCTCTACTTGTTGACAAAGATCGCTTGAATTAGTCAGTAATGTGGGCACTGCGACCAAAGTACGCAATGACGTTGGCACACCTGTTTTAAATTCAAGCCCAGGTAACGTGCCATTTCTTAGTCGCCAAGTTACCGAACGATTAATAATTGCGGTTGAAATTTCGGTGGCGGGTAAAAACCCGATAATTATTAATACTAAGAATAAATCGAGTGGCAACTGGCT
This sequence comes from Pseudoalteromonas sp. SR44-8, assembly GCF_014163635.1. Lineage (NCBI taxonomy): Bacteria > Pseudomonadati > Pseudomonadota > Gammaproteobacteria > Alteromonadales > Pseudoalteromonadaceae > Pseudoalteromonas > Pseudoalteromonas sp. SR44-8. The sequence goes on along the minus strand of NZ_JACJDS010000006.1, from coordinate 126,085 downwards.
AAAACCAAATAAAGAAATAGACCCAATAACTAATCCAAGTGCTAAAAGTAAAATTGATGCGGCATAACCTACTAAGCCGATTTTGATATGCAATCGGCTTAGCCAAAGCCCTAAATTAGGCCGAAATTTTAGTGATTGTTCAAACTGTGCTCTGCCTTTGTCGATTAAGTAATAACCCGGATCGCCAAGGCGCTCAGCTTCTTGCTGGTTGTGAGTATTTTTCTTTGCATCTCTGCCCGCCTGCAGTGCCAGTTTCGCGACCTTAATTTCAGAAAGCTTTGATCCACGCGACAATTGTTCAATGGCATTACGGTATAGGTTACGAGTAACCGCATCCATGTCACCAAATGCACTTGCACAACGCAATTTTTCATCAACGAGACTGACCTTTTCAAAAAGATCAGTCCAGTCCATATCGGTGATCAACCGCATACTGGTTATGATATTTCGAACCGTCACATTGGACGCACCTTCGCGTTGCTGCGAATGTTGAACTACATCATCAACGCTAAGGCCTTGTTCATTTAATTTTTGTTCTAACCATTTTAGCGCGGGAGTGATATGTGGGTCTTGATCGCGTAATCGTTTCGCAAGTTGTGCAGCAAAAACTTCCGATAAAGGGGCTGATGAACGCGCTTGGAGCTCAGCTAATAAAACAGTATCAGCGCTGCCGGACACCATAAGACGGTCAGTAAGCTGATCCGCATCATCACGGTCAATGCGCCCAACAGAAATTTGGTCAACAAGTCGACGTAAATTTTCAATTAATACTATACGCAACGTAATCGCCACGGCCCATAGTTCGCCAATGGTGAGAATATTGATGGTTTGATAGGCTTTTATAAACTTACAAAGGCTCTGCTCGTCAAAATGACTATCCGTGTGGGCAACATATGCCCACGCCAAACCAAAAACTCGTGGATACCCCGCGAAAGGGCCACTGGCTAGCTTTGGTAATTGGCGATAAAAGCCATCTGGTAGATCATCTCTGACTTCACGAATTTGTTGCTCAATTAAATGATAATTATCCAGTAGCCATTCCGCCGCCGGAACGACACTATGCCCTGCAGCCAATGCTTTGGCGTTAGCATGATAGGCTGCCAACAATACTGATGCATTTTGTTTGAGACGAACCTGTAATGATACAACTCTGGCAGTTGATTTTGACACTTCTTGTGCTTGAGCCAAACTGATTGCATGCTGCTCTAATCGCTCAACGCCGAAGAGTTCTTCGCGAACAGGCTGAACACTATTCCACGGTGGTTTTGCAAGTTGAGAGCAAAATAGTGAAGAAATGATATTTGACATAGTTGTCCCTAATTCTCTGCTGATTGGTGATCGCTAATTGAGAGTACTATTTTTAAAATGAGCTCATGTGTGTGAACAGCTTAACTTTCAGAGCCATACTTTCTGTGTTTCATTAGAGATAATGTAACTGGAAAATTTCTATGATTCGGTACGACAACGCACATAGTCACTATCTGTTGCGATATAGCGCAGAGCATTGTCTGCTATTTATAAATAGCTGATGTTTTTTGGTAACTATTCACCGCTGCAAAATAGCATTGACAGGATGACTGTTCGAGGCCAGCTCTGGACAAAATACTAATCTGTCCGCGGTTATAACTTATAATTCCCTGCTGCTGTAAATAACCTGCCGCAATCGTTACTGCACTGCGCCTTACACCCAGCATTTTCGCTAACAACTGATGTGTTAACTGCAGATGATCTGAATGAGTACGATCCTGTGTCATTAATAGCCATCGAGCAAGGCGTTGCTTCACTTCATGAGCGTTATTACATGCGCCCGTTTGAGCGAGTTGTTGCATCACCACGTAGAGATAGTTAAGTATTAATTTTCTCACTAGCGGATTGCTTTCTAACCTGTGATTAAATTTTGCGGCGTCCATTCGTAGCGCACGTCCTGAACTTTGGACGATCGACTTCATAGCAGCGTTTGAGTTTTCAAGCGCAAGCGTGGCACCTAGCATGCCCTCATTCCCAATTAATCCCATCGCAAAAGACTGTTTTTCGACAACCTCAATAAATAATGAAATACAGCCCGTTACTGGAAAATAAACATATTTTATCGCTTCATCAGCAATATTGAGTGTTTCGCCAAACAACAGCTCTACTGGCGTGCAATTTTCAACAAACCATTGGTATTCGAGTCTAGGTAAATAGTTTAATAAATGATTGCTTACAACTGGTAAGCTGCACGTTGCAGTCACTCAGGCCTCCAATGGATAAATCCATATATCAAAGAACGTAATAGTTATTGATAACTTGGACTAACCGTCGTTTTTCGTCTGTGCGCTACAGCGCTATACTTGAGGTGATGCTAATTTTAATAAACGGGGAAGCTAATCGAGGTGAGAGTCTGTGCTAATTGCAGACCACGAAAAGCAAAAAACCAGTAACATCGCTGTTACTGGTTCTTAAAAGATGGTGCGGTTGGGGGGACTTGAACCCCCACGCCCGAAAGCACTACCCCCTCAAGGTAGCGTGTCTACCAATTCCACCACAACCGCATTGTTAAAGCTTTCGCTTTAGGTGTTAAACATATGATTTATTTGAGGATGATAAATCGTTTAACGATACTTTTAATAAATATTAATTTGGTACGTCAGATTTCTCTTTCGTTGATGTTACTGGAACATCATCAGCTGCAGGAGCAATTGTTTCAACTGCTGGTGCTGCTTCTAGGTTTTCCCACTCATCAGTCTTTTTGATCTGACCTGCAGTTAAGTTACCTAGTACAATACTTAGCACAAAGAAAACACTGGCTAAGATTGTAGTTGTTTTTGTCATAAAGTTACCTGCACCTGACGAACCGAAAACGGTTGCAGAGGCACCAGCACCAAATGATGAACCCATGTCCGCGCCTTTACCTTGTTGAATTAAAACCATACCAACAAGCGCTAAAGCAACAACTAAATAAACTACTAATAAAATTTCGTACATCTTATACGGTCCCTTTTGCACTTTCGCAGATTGCAGTAAATAACTCTGCTTTTAGACTAGCGCCACCAATCAGGCCGCCGTCTATATCTGGTTGTGCAAATAATAATTCGCTATTTTTTTCATTTACGCTGCCACCATAAAGAATGGTCAGCCCTTGTGCTAAATCACTACTGTTAGCAGCAATTTTATCACGGATAAATTTGTGCACATGTTGTGCTTGTTCAGGCGATGCAGTCTTACCTGTGCCAATGGCCCAAACGGGCTCGTATGCTATCACAGAATCTTTCAGTGCTGCTATACCTAATTTATCAATTACTGCATCAATTTGTGCAGCAACGACTAATTCAGTTTGACCTTGTTCGCGTTGCTGTTCACTTTCACCAACACATAAGATAGGTGTTAAACCCACTTGTTGTGCACGAGCAAACTTAGCTGCAACAGTGTCATTGCTTTCGCCGTAGATACTACGACGTTCAGAGTGACCAACTAACGTATATTGGCAACCTAAATCTTTAATTAATTGTGCATCAACTTCACCAGTAAATGCACCCGGTTCATTTTCAGAAACCGTTTGTGCGCCAGTTGTTACACCTGTTGCTGTTAGCATAGGTAACAATGGGTAAGGTGGAAATACCACAACGTCTATCTCATCTGATTTTACGTTGTTGATAGCGTCAGATAATTGCTGTACTAACTCTTTCGAGCCGTTCATTTTCCAATTGCCTGCGACCATTGGCTTGCGTATTGCCATTTTTCCACTCCACATTAGAAAGCGGGCGAGATAGTAACTCGACTCGCCCAAAGTTACAAGAGGTTATTGTTCTTAATCAGTTTGTTTGCTCATAGATTCGACAACTGCAGCAATTTTTTGTGCACTATCAAGGACTATTTTCTCTTCTTCGGCTTCTACCATCACGCGAACAACCGGCTCAGTGCCAGATTTACGTAATAACACACGGCCTTTACCAGCAAGTTGTTTTTCAACATCAGCAACCGCAGCAATAACCTCTGGTGCAAGTGTTGGATCTGTGCCCGCTTTATAGCGCACATTAATCATCTTCATCGGGTATTTAACAAACCCTGCGCCAAGATCTTTTAGCGTACGATTTTGCGCCACCATAGCAGCCAAAACTTGTAGGCTTGAAATGATGCCATCACCGGTGCTGATCAAATCCAGATTCAATACATGCCCTGAGCTTTCACCGCCGATTTTCCAGCCTTTTTCTTGTAGTAATTCCATTACATAACGGTCACCCACTTTACTGCGAGCAAACTCAATACCTTTCGCTTTAAGCGCGTTTTCAAGACCCATATTAGACATTACCGTGCCAACAACACCACCGCCTAACATGTCATCATTGGCAGCTTGGCAGGCAATAATGTAAACAATATCATCACCATCAAAGACACGGCCATTGTGATCGACCATCATTACACGGTCGCCATCACCATCATAGGCAATGCCGACATCAGCATTATGTTCTAATACTTTGCGTTTTAATGCATCAACATGGGTAGCACCGCACTCTAGGTTGATGTTTACACCATTTGGCTCGCAAGCATGGCTGATTATCTGCGCGCCTAATTCACGCATTACTGATGGTGCGATATGATAAGTTGCACCATTGGCACAATCTAATACAATCTTTAAACCTTCTAACGACAGGCCTTGTGGGAATTGGCTTTTACAAAACTCAATATAACGGCCATCAGCGCTTTCTAAACGGCGGGCTTTACCTAGCTTATCAGATGCTACACAGGTCATTGGTTCATCAAGCATTGCTTCAATTTGTAGCTCTACTTCATCAGCTAACTTCAAACCTCGGCCACAAAAAAACTTAATGCCGTTGTCATGATATGGGTTATGAGATGCACTGATCACAATTCCAGCTTCAGCACGAAATGTTTGCGTTAAATACGCAACGGCTGGCGTCGGCATCGGGCCAAGTAACACCACATCGATACCTGCGGCGATCAAACCTGCTTCAAGTGATGTCTCTAACATATAACCAGAAATGCGAGTATCTTTACCAATAATGACTTTCTTAGTGCCATTTTTTGATAGTACCTTGCCTGCAGCCCAACCTAATTTAAGTGCAAATTCTGGTGTAATTGGGTATTCACCCACCATGCCACGTACACCATCGGTGCCAAAATACTTTCTTTCTTTCATTTTTAAATTCCTTGTTCGCAAGCTTGCCACACGCCAAGCACATCTGCGGTTTCTTTTACATCATGTACACGAATAATTTTTGCGCCATTTTGCGCTGCAATTAATGCCCCTGCTAAACTGCCAGCAAGGCGCTCGTTTGTTTGTCTATTTAATAAGTTGCCAATCATTGATTTGCGCGATAGTCCTGCTAAAACAGGTAAACCAAAGTGGTTAAATTCATTAAACCGCGCCAGTAATTGGTAGTTGTGACTGAGGGTTTTACCAAAGCCAAACCCGGGGTCTAAAATAAGTTGCTGGCGCTGAATACCCGCTGTTTTACAGGCATTGATCCGCTGTACAAAAAAATCATTTATATCACTGAATAAATCATCGTAATGTGGAGAGTTTTGCATACTTCGAGGTTGGCCTTGCATGTGCATTAAACACACCGCAACGTCAGGATACTGAGCAACTGTTACCAGTGCGTTTGGCTCTTGTAAAGCACGCACATCATTAACAATATCAGCACCAGCTAGAATAGCTTGACGCATTACTTCACTTTTACTGGTATCAATCGAAATGATGCAATCATTAACGGCGCTATCACTGTGAGCACGAATTGCCTCGATTGCGGGTATTACTCTGGCTAATTCATCCTCAAGGCTAACATCAGGCGCACCAGGACGTGTTGATTCGCCACCAATATCTAATATGGTAGCACCATCTGCGAGTAACTTTTGAGCTTGTATGACAGCGCTGTCTGTTTGATAGTAGCGCCCGCCATCTGAAAAAGAGTCAGGAGTGACATTCAAGATCCCCATTATAACTGGGGTGTCGAGGTGTAAACTGCGACCTCTAGGTAACTTAACTGTGGTCATCTATCACCTTCAATACATCCATTGCATTGATATATATACTTTATTTAACCAGTTACAAAAAAGCCCCGACAATCGGGGCTTTTCGTTTAGCTATTTTAACTGTTATTCAGCTTTATCATCAAGATTTGTTTCATCTTTTTGAGCTGGCTTGTCGTCTTTTTCAGCAACTGGCTCTGCTTTGCTCTCTTCAACTGCTGGTTTTTTATCAGCAGTATCACGGCGGTCATGCGCATCACGTGGTTCACGTACAGGCTGACGTGCCATTAGATCATCAATTTGCTTAGCATCAATCGTTTCATATTTCATTAATGCATCTTTCATTGAATGCAGAATATCAATATGATCTTTCAAGATTTGCTCAGCGCGTTGATAGTTGCGATCTGAGAACAAACGAACTTCAGCATCAATTACTTTTGCCGTTTCATCCGACATGCTCATGGCACGACCACCGCCGCCACCCATGTACATCTCATTTTGATCTTCAGCGTATAGTAATGGCCCTAATTTTTCACTTAGGCCCCACTGTGTAACCATTTTACGCGCAATGTCAGTAGCACGTTCAATATCGTTACTAGCACCAGTAGTTACTTTATCTTCACCATAAATCAGCGCTTCAGCAATTCGGCCACCATATAAGCTTGAAATCATTGATTCCAATAGCTCTTTAGAGTGACTAACACGGTCTTGCTCTGGTAAATACATCGTTACACCAAGGGCACGGCCACGTGGAATAATCGATACTTTATAAACAGGATCGTGCTCTGGTACTATGCGGCCAACAATTGCATGTCCGGCTTCATGATACGCAGTCATTTCTTTTTCTTTCTCGCTCATCACCATGGTCTTGCGCTCTGCGCCCATCATGATTTTATCTTTAGCAGCATCAAATTCAGCCATGCTAACAACACGTTTATTACCACGTGCAGCATATAGAGCCGCTTCATTGACTAAGTTTGCAAGATCAGCACCAGAAAATCCCGGTGTACCACGCGCAATAACAGAAGCTTCTACGTTATCGCCTAATGGCACTTTTCGCATATGTACTTTAAGGATCTGTTCACGGCCACGGATATCAGGTAAGCCAACCACTACTTGGCGGTCAAAACGACCAGGACGAAGTAATGCTGGATCAAGTACATCTGGGCGGTTAGTCGCGGCAATAACGATAATACCTTCATTGCCTTCAAAGCCATCCATCTCTACTAGCATTTGGTTAAGTGTTTGCTCACGCTCATCGTGACCACCACCCATACCTGCGCCACGTTTACGGCCTACGGCATCAATTTCATCGATAAAGATGATACATGGCGCTGCTTTTTTCGCTTGCTCAAACATATCACGAACACGCGAAGCACCCACACCAACGAACATCTCAACAAAGTCTGAACCTGAAATCGTAAAGAATGGTACTTTTGCTTCACCAGCAACGGCCTTAGCAAGCAAGGTTTTACCCGTACCTGGAGGACCAACCATTAATACGCCTTTAGGAATACTACCGCCAAGTTTTTGGAATTTAGATGGATCACGTAAGAAATCAACAAGCTCTGTTAGATCGTCTTTAGCTTCATCACAACCGGCAACATCTGCGAAGGTGGTTTTAATTTGGTCTTCACTCATTAAGCGTGCTTTACTCTTGCCAAACGACATAGCACCTTTGCCACCGCCGCCTTGCATTTGACGCATGAAGAAAATCCATACCCCAATTAGTAATAACATTGGGAACCATGAAATTAAGATGCTCGCTAAGAATGATTGCTCTTCTGGCTTCACACCTTTTACATTCACATCACTTTTTAATAAGTCATTAAGAATGTCTTTATCATAAATAGGCATGATCGTTTGAAAGCGATCGCCATTGGTTTTAGTGCCAGTAATTGTGCCACTGGTACTTTCGATTGCCACTTCTTGTATAGCGCCACTTCGGGCATCTTTTACAAATTGACTGTAACTAGTTTGACGGTCTGTTTGATCGCCACCATTAAAGCTCTGAAATACTGACATTAGCACAACTGCAATGACCAGCCAGAGTATTAGATTTTTCGCCATATCGCTCAAGGGGTTAACCTCTTGTATCCAATTAATTTAAATTCAACTAAACGCCTGACAACTGTACTACAGTTTGTAGCCTGTCGCTACTATATATACTTCACGTGATCGCGCACGTGAGGCGTCGGGTTTACGGATTTTTACAGTTTTAAAGCTATCACGCACTGTTTTTAAGAATTCATCAAAGCCTTCACCTTGGAATACTTTAACAACAAATGCACCATTTTTCTTTAAAACTTGGCTACACATATCTAATGCTAATTCCACTAAATACATGCTTCCAGCTTGGTCAACGGAGCTATTACCACTCATGTTTGGTGCCATATCAGAGAGCACCACATCAACATTTTTACCATTAATGCGATTTAATAACGCATCTAAAACAGCTTCTTCTCGGAAATCTCCTTGCAAAAAATCAACGCCGGCCAATGAATCCATAGGTAATATATCACAAGCGATCACCTGCCCTTTATCGCCTACTTTTTCTGCTAAATACTGTGACCAGCTTCCCGGCGCAGCTCCCAAATCAACAACAGTCATGGCTGGGCGTAGTAATTTATCTTTATTTTGGATCTCGTCGAGTTTAAAAATCGCACGAGAGCGCCAACCTTTCTTTTGTGCCTCGTGAACATAAGGATCATCAAAATGTTCCTTCAACCATCGCTGTGAACTGGCCGAAAGTTTCTTATTCGTCATAAATTAACACGCAACTAATTAGTAATATTCTCTAGATGGCGTTAGAATACCCTTAATTCAAGCCATATTCAGCAAAATTTGTAACAACATGAAATTATCGAACAAACAAAAGCAGTTTTTAAAAGGTCAAGCACACTCTCTAAAACCAGTTGTACTTCTTGGTTCTAACGGTTTAACTGAAGGTGTATTAGTTGAAATTCAAAGCGCTCTAGAAATCCACGAACTTATTAAAGTAAAAGTACCTACTGATGACCGTGAGACTAAAGCACTGATTTTTGAAGCTATTATTCGTGAAACCGGTGCTGAGAAATTACAGTCAATCGGCCACACCCTTGTGCTTTATCGCCAAAGCGAAGAAAAGAAGATCCAATTACCACGTAATTAATTTTCTATTCCGCTATAAAAAAACCAGCAATTGCTGGTTTTTTTATATCTGCGACGCAACTGCAATAAATTGTAAATAAATATATTACATTGCTCAAAAATTCATCTTCATATCACTCAACTGATAACCTTGCGCTTCGCTTTGTAAGATAAAATAGCGGTTAAATTCAGTTTCAGGCATCTTTTCAACATCTATTTGCGCTATTAATTTTGCCAATTCTGGCGTGGTATTACTATGGCCTACAATCACCACTACGCCATCTTGCGCTAAAACAGTGTGTTTAAATGCGGCTAAGTCACGAGGGTCGTAGCTTTGAATTGTAATATTAAAATGTTCAGCAATAGGAGTTGCGGTCTCGATAGTGCGATTATAGTCCGTACTAAAAACTGCTGTTGGCTGGACTTTACTAAGCAGACTCACTAACTGCTGCGCCCGTTGCTTGCCGGCATCCGTAAGATGGGGATCGTTGCCTGTTAATTTTTCACTATGGCGAAACAAAAAAATACTTTGCGGTGCTGCTGTTAAATTCGCAGTAAACAGTAATATTAAGCTCGCTAAAATATAGTTCATTTGTCTTCCTCTTTATACATTGCTAGTTGTTGTGAGCGTTTGAATAGCAACACACGATCAATAAACTCTGTCGTTAATTCATTAATGATACCGGTTTCGGCGTTAAGGATCAGACTGAAACCTATGTTTAAGTGCGGTATTACTACAAGGTCACTGCGATATCCTTGCACCCAGCCGCTATGATAGTAAATGGTTTCATTATCATATTCGTAAACCCGCCAGCCTAAGCCATAATAGGCCTCGCTAAGGTGCTTTTTCCACACTCGACGCCGTAACTCTTTTTTTGTATGCGTATAAGGACGAGTTTGACTGGCTAGCACTGCACTGGATAATACCGTTGGGTAATATCCTAACTGCGCTTTTAACCAAATAGCCATATCACTGGCACTAGCATTAACGCCGGCTGCGGGAAGTACCTTGTAATAATTTTTTTTCAATTTTGCGGTATGCCAGCGTTTGCGCCCTCTTACATGGGGATGAGCATAATTATCATCTGTTACCATCGCTGTATAACCCAGACTTGCATCATTCATATTTAATGGTGAAAATATAAATTCACTCATCCACCGAGAGTAATCCAATTTAGTACTGCTTTTGATCACTTCAGCAATTAAGCTAAACATCACATTTTGATAGCCATAGCACTGCCCTGGCTGGCAAATAGGTTCCACACTCAACAACTTTTGCACTATATCAGGGTAACTCATTCTTGATTCAATCAAGTTATCATACGCATTAGGTACTAAACCGCTGGAGTGACTGAGTAAGTGAAAAACTTTTAAATTATTTTTGTAATCCGTATTGGCGAAGGCTGGAATAAATTTACTGACAGGGTCGTCTAAAGAAAACTTCCCCTCATTGGCTAACTTTGCACTGAGTGAGCCTGCAAACGTTTTAGATACCGATGCTAAGCGAAACCGAGTATGGGCATTGACTGCTAAGCCCTTATTTAGCTTTGTTACCCCAAACCCTTGTATATGCGTATCATCAGGGCCATTAACTATCGACAACGCAGCCCCTGGGATCCCTTTGCTTTTTAATTTATGTTCGAGATGTTGTGTGTAATCATTGACAAATTCTTGCCACTGTTGCTCGCTGGCATGAACCTGCGATTGAAATAACACTAACGTGATAACGAAAAAAAAGGAGTTGATTAACGACACAAAGGACTTCATTTTTTATTATTTTTATCTAGATTAAGACATTCTTAGCTTTATAATACCATGAAGTTTTATTAAGACTAACGTACAATATTCCGATTATCGAGCTTTCAAAGGGTTTTACAGTGTTTATACGTTATTTATCAATAGTTTTTTTCACTTTCATTACAACAGCTTGTGTGACTGCGCCGCCACCTGCTGCGCCTTTAGAAATGCCACTCAAGCCGCAATTAAAAAGCCAAAGCTATCAAGTAGCCTATGAAACCGAACATGCTTCACCGAAAGTAAAATCAGTACAATTACCAGCGCATAAAATTACTCGTAACCAAACTGTGCAAGTTATTGCCGATAAAGCAAGTGTCACTGATACCCTATTTAAACAAATAACTGATGCATTAACGACTATGAACTTACGTGTCGTTGATCAAGGTAATAGTGATTATACCCTAGCTATACACCAGCTAGAGCTCAACTTTATTGAAGATACCGAATATCAAATACAACCACCAAATAAAGCGTATCCTTTATTTGCGCAAATAACACAACTGTATCCGATCCAACAATGCTCAACCATCAATGCAGAGGTTAGCATGCGCCTGATCCATCGTGCATCGGGTGATGTAGTGTGGTTTGGAAAATCCTCAATCGACAGTGCGAGCTTCCATCGCGAACCACTTATTTACAGCTTCAGTGATGAACAAGTGATCAGTAATGAACTTGAAGTAGCCACTTTTATCCATCAACAAAATACTGATCAAGCACGTCTTGCCCGCGCCAATCAGGAGATCAGTATACCAAGCTATAAAACCATTTCAAAAATGACCAGCTTAACTAAACTTCAAGGACCGTGTAATCGCACTGAAGTGAGTGCTCTAACACCAATGATGCACTATTATCTAAGTAGTATTTTGATCGATAAAATAAAAGTACACTAAGTCAATGTCCACAGAATGACTACTGGCTACAATTTTTTACAGATCAAAGGAACTCTTTGACAATATAATACACTTAACAACTGCTTAATTTATTTGGATCATGGATGCAACGTAAACAACACACTCTACAGAAACTACTGTTATTACTGATCAGTGTGAGTTTATGGAGCACCTCTAGCAATGCCAGTAATCGCTATTATGCTGATAACACCTTAGAGCCAACCTCAGGCTTTGCTTGGGATTGGAGCGCGGGTGCGGGCTATTATGTTGAAGATTCTTATCTAGTTGGAATGGATTCTTACAGTGACGGTCTAGAACTTGATATTAACCTTGCTGTTTCTTACGAACGCTTTTATTTAGATATTGATCACAGCCAACTCAGTGGCGGCATCATTATTGGTTATAGCATCATCAATAAGTATAATTGGGATCTTGATATTCTTGGTACCAATATGCAAGCTGGGTTTGATGAAACAGGACTCGACTTTTATAGCAGTGGGGTGGTGCCTGAACTTAAAGGTATACGAACCAGAAAAAGTGACTTTGATACCGGCTTACGCCTTACCCGTCGCTTTGAAAACTCACAGATTTCCTTTGAATACTTACATGATATTTCTAATGCTCATAATGGTTGGGTCGTAAATAGCTTTTTTAGCCATATTTTACCGTGGCAAAACTGGGAGTTTCGCACCGGTGTTGGCATTAGCGCTTACTCAGCAGATTTCAGCAATTACTATTTTGGCATAACATCAGAAGAAGCCACCGCTACTCGTGCTGTCTATCAAACAGACGGCGCAATGAGTATGATTTTTGAATTCCACGCCGAGTACCCACTTAATCGACACTGGGTATTTTTAGGTGGCTGGCTGTCAACCTGGTTTTCAAGTGAAATTTCCAACAGTCCCATTGTATCTCAGGGTTATCAGCATAAAGCCATGGTAGGCGTGCGCTATGTATTTTAAAACCACAGTAATTTTATTACTGTTACTAAACGCAAAACAAATACTAGCCAATGGTGAAGAACCGCATGACAGTAGTTTAATTGCGTTGCCCGACACCTGTGTTGCACTGCGTGAAGGACGCAGTTGCTATGCTGATATAGAGCTAAGCTGGCAACAAACTAGCATCGGTAATTACTGTTTACGTGATGCAACATCGAAGCATATTATGCAATGCTGGCTTAGACAAAATAGCGGAAAGTTAAATTATGCTTTTGATTCTGTTGAAAGCATTTCATTTGAGTTAATAAACAGCGATACCGGTAAGATCATTGCATCAACACAAGTACAGTTGCAATGGGTGTATCAAAATCGCCAAAAGAAACGCCGCTGGCGGCTTTTTTAAAACGAGATAAAGCATGGATAATTACGGCACAATATTACTTGTTGAAGATGACGGCTCTTTAGCCCAGTGGGTGGCGGAGTATTTAACTGAGCAAGGCTACACAACTCATATTTGTGAGCGAGGCGACCAAGTTGTCAGTCATGTAAAAGAGCTCAAGCCTGACTTAATTTTACTCGATATTATGCTCCCCGGCCAAGACGGTATTAGTGTCTGTCGTGAACTACGTCAATTTTACCAAAGCCCTATTATTATGCTAACCGCTCGAGACGAAGAAATGGACGAAGTGATTGGTCTTGAAGTCGGTGCCAGTGATTACATAATGAAACCGGTCAGGCCGCGTGCATTGCTTGCGCGGATCAAAGCGGCACTGCGCGCCAATAACGACAATTCGGAGTCGCAAACGGATGATACCATTATTCAAGTTGGCTCTTTAAAAATTGATACACAATCTCGCAACGTTTTTATTAATAATATTGATCAAGGAGTTTCCAGCGCCGAGTACTTATTACTGCATTATTTAGCCTGTAACGCCGGGCAAGTTGTGTCGCGAGATGCTGTATTCAAAGCAACCAAGGGTCGTGAATACGATGGCCTTGATCGTAGTGTCGATGTGCTTATTTCTGCACTGCGCAAAAAGTTTAATGATGATCCGCAGCAACCTGAAAAAATTAAAACAATTTGGGGGCGAGGCTATTTACTCGTCGCAAGCGCTTGGTGATCGCCGCTAAGGTATACTGGCAAATGCTATGAAAAAGTTTTATCTCTCCTTATTAGCCAGTGCCCTGCTCTCGATCGTAATATTAGGTTGGTTAATTGATGCTTTTAGTCAGCAAACTCATACCTCGCAGGATGAGTTTGGCTTTCAAAGTAAACTTTTAATGGGCTTCAGCCAGCAAATTGCCAGCCAACCCTTCATGCAAAGAGCAGACTACACCGCCTTACTTGCACAACAGTTTTCGTTGGGATTAAGTTATCGAGCCACGCAATCTTTAGCGCTGCCACCATCACTGCTAGAAGAGATCAATGCTGAAGGCGGACTGATTTTAGAAGATCAAGAAGGGTATTACCTACTCTACAGTAATGATTTGCTTGCGCCTTTTCATCTTAAATTACGTTTGGAAAAATCCCACGAACAAGATCAACAAAATGATATGTTACTTACGTTAATGTTTTACGCTGGGTTATGTGTGTTTATGGGGTTTATTATTGCACCATTAGCTAAACGACTAGGCGTGGTTAATGACGCAGCTAAAAAGTTTGCCAGTGGCGACTTACATGCTCGCATTCGGGTATCCCATTTCACTTACATTAAAGATGTTGAGCTTACTTTTAACCGCATGGCAAGCCAGATCGAAAAATTACTCGATGAAAATAAACTGATGGCCTCGAGTTTATCTCATGATATACGCACCCCCATTGCCTGCCTACGATTTGGCTTAGATGCGGCACTAGATAGTCATAACGAAGAAAAAATAAAACATTATTTAAATCGTATGGAAGCTGATTTAGACCAAATGGAATCAATGTTGAAAAGTTATTTAGCATTTGCCACGCTTGAGCAAAAAGCCAACCAACTGACCTACTCACACACTGAGTTAAACAGCTACCTAAGCACCCTAATACAGCAACTAGAGCCTAAGTTAGTACAGCAACAACTTGATTTACAGCTTATCTGTCATGATAATTCTCATATTTATGCAGATTTACATTGGTTAGCTCGCGCAATCACTAATCTGCTTAGCAATGCCTGTGACTTTGCCAAACAAAAAATTATTCTCACGGCATCGATTAAAGAGCAAACACTTATTATTACCGTTGAGGATGATGGCCCAGGTATCGAAGAGCAAAATTGGCACAAAGTTTTTAGCCCTTTTTTTCAAGAACAGAGTCATCGCAATCGGGCCGATCAAAGTTATGGCCTAGGACTTGCCATTGTTGCTAAAGTAGCTGATTGGCATCATGGCAGTGTAAGCGTAAATCGTAGTAAACACCTAACGGGGGCATGCCTTACCCTTAAAATACATAACCCGGAACAGTTGTAACTTTTATGTTACAGTTTACAGCATCATAAACCACCTCATTATGATTAGATAACAATAACTTAAACAAACAATGTTAACAGCATTGGCATTCTAAATTTTGTAAATACAGTCATGCGTTAATTCTGCACGGCTGCAGCTAAAAATAAGGGCTTTTTATTTTTTAACATTTACAGTAGATTGTCAGCGCCGTCACTATATAGAGAAGAAAAAATAATTATGAGCGCAGTCAGAGGGGAGTTTAGCTCCCGTTTTGGATTCATTATGGCCGCAGCAGGATCTGCAGTAGGTCTTGGTAATATTTGGGGTTTCCCTACACAAACAGCTAGCAATGGAGGCGCAGCCTTTTTAATTGCTTACCTTGTATTGGCATTTTGTTTGGCTTACCCAGCACTGATGGCAGAACTAACGATTGGGCGCCATGGTCAGGCCAATGCGGTTAGTTCATTGCGGAAAATTTCAAATAACCCGTTCCAAAAACGCTTTGCGTTTGTGGTCGGTTTTGGCGGTATCATATGTGCCGGACTGATCCTCAGCTTTTATGCCATTGTCGCCGGTTGGATGATCAGTGCCACTCTAGAGCCCATTGCGACTTTAGTGGGCAGTGAGAGCTCTTCAACTTGGTTAAGTGAACAGTCACTCTCTAGAAACCTTATATTTACAGCTGGGTTTATTATTCTTACTGTCGCAATCATTAGCCGCGGAGTAGAAAACGGCATTGAAAAGTGGTCGAAACGCTTAATGCCCGCACTGCTGACTATTTTATTTGCACTGATTGTTTATGTGCTGATGCAAGAAGGTGCTATGACAGGCCTTAAAGCCTATTTAGTACCTGATTTTAGCTCTATTTTAGACCCTGAATTACTTGTTAGTGCACTGGGGCAAGCATTCTTTTCATTGTCATTGGGCACCAGTGTGATGATCATTTATGGCTCCTACATTAGTAAAAAAGAAAATTTAGTCTCACTTGGCGCCTACGTTACCCTTATTGATGTGTTTATTGCTTTTGTTGCTGGGTTACTAATTATCCCTGCGATGTACGTTGCGCAGGCACAAGGGGTGGAAATATTCTCAGCTACTGGAGAGTTGCTTTCTGAAGACACTTTAGTATTTCAAGTATTACCCGCTCTTTTTGATGGCATGGGCACCATTGGTTTATTCGTTGGCTTTGCCTTTTTTGCATTGATGAGTATAGCTGCACTGACATCGTCTATTTCAATGCTTGAAGCACCGGTTTCGTATGCGGTAGAGCGCTTTGATCTTGGCCGTGTAAAAGCCACTTGGTTAATAGGAACGATTATAGCATTGGTGAGCTTTACGATAGTCCTGAACTTTAATGCGCTGTTTGGTTTAGTTATTGCGCTCACAACTAAATTTGGTCAGCCTATTCTTGGTTTAATGTGTTGCTTGTTTGTCGGCTGGATTTGGTATCGCAACTCACTATTAAACGAAATACAACAAGGCTGCCCAGAAGTTGCTACCAGCCTATTTTGGAAAATATGGCCATGGTATATTAAATTCATTTGCCCAATTGCAATTGGTTTAGTGTTTGTCAGCTCGCTATTAGGCTAACTCAAAAAACCGCTCTTTACACGGAGCGGTTTTTTAAAATCATATCTTGATGTGCAATACCATCTTCTAAATAAGGCTCGCCAATACACTGAAAACCCAGCGACTGATAAAACGCGAGTAAATAGGTTTGCGCGCCAATGTATATATCCTTGTTCGGCCAATGCGTAAAGCAACACTGGATCGCCTCTTTAACCAATAACACTGCCAACCCCTTACCCCGTTGTGATTTTTCAACCAGCACGCGACCAATAGCGCTGTACTGCTCATTTTTCTCATAACAACGTGCGTATGCAGCTAATTGTTCAGCCTCGAGCCAATAGAGATGCTGAGTTGTTGCAGTGCAATCGATATCGTCTAATTCAGGGTATGGGCATTGCTGCTCAACTACAAATACATCGACCCGCGTGCGCATGATAGTAAACAGTACCTGCGCAGACAGTTGAGAAAATGGTTTTGTTGTTAATCGCATAAAAACTCCTAACATAAAAAAGCCCAGTCAATACTGGGCTACTTAATACGCTTAGCTAACTAACCGAGCTCTGGATAGCTAGGCAAGCAAACGTTCTAATTGATCACATAAATGCGAAAGATTAACGTGATCATGTTCAATCGTCAGGTCAACATAGCCATCGCCACGAAAACCACGGTCAAGCTCAATTAAAACATGAGTTTTATGAGCTTCAGGCACAAACGATAGTTCAATCTCTTGAATACCGAACAAGCTACGGCTATTTGGTTTATATTCCAGCTCTTGATAACAACCAGAGACAGAGTTAAACGTACTAGCACGTAAGAAGCCCTTTTCAACATCCGCTTTTACCAAGCTAAAACCCAGTTTATCCATCGCTTGCATAAAAGTAGTTACGGCATCATTTGGATAAATATGAAGATGATCTTTATCCGTAGGATCAAGTGCTAAATCAATATCTAAACCTGTTTCAAGCCACACATGTGATTGGTTATAACCGGCGTTGATTTCGGTGATCGGTGTTTCTGAATGTAAGCGCGCTTCAAACGGAATGTGTTTTTGTTGACCAGGTTCAATTGTACCAATATCGGTTATACGCCACTTATCAATAATATGATTGGTAAAATAAGCACCGTCTTCACCTTCCACTTTTACGCGCGTCATTAATGCTAAATCAAGACCTGTTATTGCTTGGCTAACATCCCCTGCGGTGATCACTATTTGGGCATTAAATAGTTGCCCAGGTTGTAAATGCTCAGTTTCAAGCACGGTATCTACTGTTGCTGCACCAATACCGACTGATGCAAGAATTTTTTTAAACATCTATTTCTCCTTAAGCTTAATTCACCTAAACCTGAATCACGCTTAAATTCCTTTGTTACTGCATCTTAACCATATTTAAAAGCTGCTGTCAGTGAAAAAATAACTATTTTTTGAGTTTTTAGCAGAATAATTAACTAAACGAGTGTTTTTCATACACAGGTATATCTCTATGCGCGCAATTTATATGCATAATATACACGAATGATTTTCAAAAATGCTGATATTTCGCTACACTAGGTAACCAAATGAAGTGATATTAAGAATTATGGAACTATTATATTTTGCTGTCGCATTTGTGTGTGGCTTTGCCGTGTACCAACTTAAACTTCCTCCGCTAATCGGTTTTTTGATTGCTGGCTTTGTACTGAACTTATCTGGCTTTAAAACCACTGAGCTACTTAATACGATTGCTAATTTAGGGATCACGTTATTACTATTTAGTATTGGTCTGAAACTAAAAGTTAGCCATCTTATTAAGCCACAAGTTTGGGCCCCTGCCTCTTTACATATTATTATTAGTAGCGCTATTTTTTGCAGTTTGATGCTGTTCTTAGGCGCACTTTCGTTGCCATTATTTGCAGACCTAAGTTGGCAAAGTGCGTTGCTTGTTGGTTTTGCTTTTAGCTTTTCTAGCACAGTTTTTGCTGTAAAAGTACTTGAAGAACGTGGCGAAATGGCCAGCCTTCACGGCAAAATAGCCATTGGTATTTTGGTTATGCAAGATATCTTTGCAGTGATATTTTTAGCCATCAGCACAGGTAAAATCCCCAACGGTTGGGCTTTTGCGCTATTAGTTGCCTTGCCATTATTACGCCCAGTCATGTTTTGGGTGTTAAATCGTTCTAAACATGGTGAGCTATTACCTTTGTTTGGCTTTTTCTTTGCACTTGTCGTTGGCTATCATGCATTTGAATTTGCAGGCTTGAAAGGTGATTTAGGCGCGTTGATCATCGGTATGATCTTTGCTCCTCATAAAAAAGCCAGTGAGCTTGCAAAATCACTACTTAATTTAAAAGAAATTTTATTAGTTGGGTTTTTCTTAACAATTGGTTTAGGTGCTGATCTGACGCTCAACTCATTACTTATAGCGCTTATTATTGTATTGGTGCTACCAGTCAAAGTTGCCCTGTATTATATACTAACGAATGCCTTTAAGTTACGCGCTCGTACCTCCTTATTGAGTGCATTTACCTTAGCTAACTACAGCGAGTTTGGCTTGATAGTCTGTATGGTTGCTGCCAGTAGCGGGTTAATCACATCTGAGTGGTTGGCTGTTATGGCTATTGCAGTATCAATGACCTTTATCATTGCATCCCCACTAAATAAACGTTCAAACGAAATTTATGTAAAAATCGAAGCTTGGCTCATACGTTTTGAAAGCCCTACTCGCTTAGCAGAAGAACTTCCTGTGAACTTAAATGACACCAAGATTGTTATTTTTGGTATGGGTCGTATTGGCACCGGTGCATATGAAACAATTAACATCACCCATCCTGGCGTTGTAGCTGGAGTAGACATCAAGCCAGAAGTGGTCGAGAAGCATGTTTCACGAGGCCGTAAGGCGCTCTTGGCAGATGCAACCGATCCAGACTTTTGGCAACGGGTAAATCACTCCCATGTAGAGATGATCATGCTCGCGATGCCGAAACATATGCAAAACATTTTTGCTTTGGAGCAATTGCGTGCTTCGGGTTACCAAGGTCAAGTTACTGCCATTGCTAACTATCCAGATCAGCAAAAAGAACTTGAAGATATGGGCGTTGACTCTACTTATAACTTCTATTTAGAGGCCGGTAGTGGCTTCGCTGAGCATGTAAAACAAAAATTATTTCCATAATATAAATAAAGTTCTCAGCACCACAAAAGGTACTGAGAACTATTTTCATTTAATTTTCATATCCTTATATATAACCGCCTGAAACAACGTCGCAAAAGTCCCCAAATAAGAGTCAAGCGCATTTACAAAGCTTTACATCCAGATTGGCATTTACCCATGAAAAAAGAGTAAACTGCATTTGTTGAGTAATACGTAAGTATCTATTTTTAGCACAAAAAAAGCCTTCTCGTGTTTTTGAATACGTATTTATCGGCATTTTGTCTTTTGCTATTAAATAAGGTTTTTAGATGAAGAATAAGTTTGCTACACAGTTTCAGACAGTGGCGGATGATGTAAATAACCCAAAACTGGTTGAGCTTCAAAATCGTCTTGATGAAATACAAAGAAATGGAATGACAGCGTTAACAATGCGCGCAGTGCTATTTCAAAAAATGCTCGATATATATCAAGTGCCGGAAAATCATTTCTTACGTGATAGCGAAACACCAAGCCGCATCGATGATCCGTCAATTATAAACAAACTTAAACAACTTGGATTTACCAAAAAGCATCAATATCAGATCCATTAGTAAATTATGAGGGCCTACTCCCCTCATTAAATAGGCTGTTTCTTGCCCGTCACAGCCTATTTTCTCACCCTCTTTTGTAATACACTTCACGCATAATCTAGCAAATTAAGTTAATCATGGATCCAGAGCTTTTAAAAACAGCGATCAATACAAAAATGCCGTTTGGTAAATACGCAGGCCGCCCTTTGCTGCTATTACCAGAACCATACTTGGTCTGGTTTAAGCAGCAAGGATTTCCTCACGGCACACTCGGTGCTCAATTAGCAATGATGTATGAAGTTAAACTCAATGGCTTGGAGCAGATGCTCATGCCGCTTTTAAAAACACATAAATAAATTAAAAGTAATAAATAATGGAACTTACTTAGCAAAGTGAAGTCTACTCTTTTGCTACTTGTTGATTTTGGTTTTAACCGCAGAAAAGCGCCTATTAGGCGCTTTTTTTTTGAGTATCAATTTAGCCACAGATATAGCAATAGAAAAGGAGTTACTTACCCTGAACTCTGGTTACTTAGGCAAATAGATTGTAAATTTGGCGCCACCTAATTCTGAATTCGATATCGTACAGCTGCCTTGGTGCCAAGACACTATTTTTGCCACAATGGCTAAACCAAGCCCAAAGCCTCCAGTCTTTTTATCGCGACTTTTATCAAGTCGGGCAAAAGGTTTAAACACTGCATCCCATTGTGATTGTTCAATGCCAGGGCCATCGTCTTCGACCGATAAAATTAACTGCCCAGTATTTTCAACTAAGCTAATTCGCACTTCGTGACGAGCATATTTCAACGCATTGCCTACTAAGTTTTGGATACTGCGGGCGATAAAGTGACTGTCACAAGTGTAACTGCATAAAGCTGGTAATTGCATATTGAGTTTTATTTGCGTAGCAAAATCAAGTTTAGTGACAACACTTTCTACTAGCTGCACTAAGTTACATGTTTGCACCGTAAGATTAGGTTGTTGGCTATCAAGGCGAGCATAATCAAGCATTTCTTTAACTAACGACTCTAACTCCACAATATCTAATTGCATGTTATCGATATATTCAAAGGCTTTTTCGTCAGCTACTTTATCCTCAAGCATTGCCAACGCAAATTTTAAACGTGCCAGTGGCGTTCTAAACTCATGCGATACCGACGATGTAAGTTCTTGTTGAGCGGTTAATAAATGCTGAATACGCTGCTGCATAGCACTTAAGGTGTCGGTAATTGGTAAAAAGAATGATTTCGAGGTGGCGCTCAGCTCAAAGTCTTGTGATCCACCAACGGCTTCACAGGCCAGTCGCAACTTAGCAAAATCACGCCACAGTAAAAAACTCCATAAGCCAACAGGGATCCCAACGACACACAATAATAATAGATAAGGCCAAACGGATGAGAATACTGGCGCAGAAACGGTAATTGGACCCACTTGCAATAATTGCTCATTATCAACAACGATATACCAGATAGCTCGCTGTTGTTGATCAAATAGATAAATATAATTATGTAGGTTAAGTTCTTGTTGTTGTTGTGCGGGCAACATTAGGTCTTGTTTTTGTACTATTTCACTTTGAAAGCGAGTGGCTATTTTAGTAAGCCCTTGCGGGGTTTGCGCTAATAGCCATAGGGATTGACCAAACTCATCATCGAGCGCAATTTGTTGTTGACTGTCTTCATAGGGCCAAAGTTGTTCAATTACCCCACTGACTAAAAACAGGGAAACTATAATATACACATATAAACTTGCAAATAGCTTCCCCATTAATAGTTACATACCCCATGCATCGGAGACAAATAAGTAGCCTTGTCCCCAAACGGTTTTAATACGGTATGGTTTATCGCTGTTATCACCTAATTTTTTACGGATCCGAGATACACGTACATCTACGGTGCGGTCTAATCCATCATATTGGCGACCAATCATGTGTTGATGAACATGTTCACGACTTAGTACTTCACCGGAATTTGAAGCTAATAACCACAGTAATTCAAATTCATGGGAAGTGAGGGTGATTTCGTTATTCTTTAAGCGAACAATACGGCTGGTTTTATCAATACATAAATCGCCAAATTGTAATTCTTCTGGCGCTTTTACTGATGCTTGGCCACGGCGTAATAGCGCATTAATACGGGCAAGCAATACTCTTGGCTCAGCTGGCTTAATAACATAATCATCGGCACCAAGTTCCAAACCAATGACTTGATCAAAGTCTTCACCTTTGGCGGTCAACATTAATATTGGTAAGCTAAATTTATCTCTGACTTGACGACAAACACTAAAGCCATCTTTACCTGGCAGCATCACATCGAGGATCATCAAATCAACCGGATTGTTTTCAAGGTAACTAAACACTTCATCGCCACGGTCTAGCACCGCCACTTCAAGGCCATTATTTTCAAGATAGTCACGGGTTAATTGCTGTAACCCTAAATCATCTTCTACAAGTAAGATCTTTGCCATTTGCAGCTCCAAGATTAAAAAAAGCTCCACGGAGAACGTAATCGGCGCCGAGTTGTTTTAGCGCGAGTGCTCTGTACTTCAATGCGTGTTGTCGCCAGTAATTCATCCGTGTGAGGATTGACTAGGGAGTATATGGTTTCAACCTGAACACGCGCTTTATGATTGAATTCTTCTAAGGTAACCTGTTGCCAACATTGCAGTTGTTGATCTTCGCTGTATAAACAAACGTCCATTTTATGGGGCATATTTAAAGCAAATTTTACATCAACATCGCAAAAGTCTTGTTGTTCGGAAACCACACAGACTTTTGGAGTAACTGTTAATATATCTTTTTTTGCGGCAGCTAACTTTGGCCATACCAACAAAAAAATGACGCACGCACCAAGTTGTAAATACTTCATATTAAAAAATATGATCAAACCCTATAAAGGCAGTCAGAGAATACGTTTGTTCAAACAGCGGACTGTCGTCAGCTAAGGCGGAATAATCATAATAAGCCAGATGAAAACGCAATGAGTTGGCTCCATTTAAGGGCCAGCGGGCATCTATTTTAGCATAAGGCTGCCAACTACTGCCAACCTCAATTGCACGAACTGGAGACTCTTTTTCTGTTACGCCATAAAAATATGTATTCAGTGCTGCCGATTTATACCAGATGCCAATAGTCGGCTTAATCTGTAACTCACCAATGTTCTTGTGCATTTGCCACTGCAGTGCACTTCGCCACCCGTCATACACTCCGGATACATCAGCTAATGCCTGCACGGAAAATACATGCTGCTGATAGCTATAATGGTAACTCAGGCCAGCATCGAGTGCCCATTTACGTTTATTAAGCTCACGGATATCTAGACTAGGTTGTTGGATTTGAAGTTCATTTTCACTGTTCGTAAATGAACTTTCTGATCTTAATGCAAAAATGTTACTTGGATGCCAATCAACAAAAAAACGAGTTTCCGAATTAAACTCAGTGACTAAATTAAAGGTATGTGGGGAGTCTTGTATCAGGCTATAGCCTAAGCGACCATTATCAAAAAAGAACTGTTCACCGTAATAAGCTATATCTGGGATCAACACTAATGGTAAATCACCTCCACCAGCTAATGGATTTGTTATGACTCCTAATCCCGTGTTAAGGCTCAAGTGCCACTGCCCTGTTGTTATATCCTGCACAGGCTCAATTTCTGATGGCTGTGCAAAACAAGGTACTGTAAGCCATACAGAGATGCAAAGCGCAGTAAGAATATTAACTATCGACTTCATTGTTGTTATTTATGCCAAAAGAGACAACCCAATATCGTTATCATAGCAAGGTATTAATAACTAATCCCTAGACGATTACAATCATTCACACTTTTGATACATATGGAACGATTCAAGGTAAATAAACTTTACATCTGCGTATTTAGACTCGGCTAAGGAGCTAAGCTATTAACGTTTTTCAGTGATTGAGCAATCTCCCATAATGCATTTAACGCGGCATCTGGTAACTCTTTACGTAATACTGCCAAACCAATCTCAAACCCGGCAGGGGCCTCTTTTTGATCACTGATCACCTGAACGCGATCTTTTAATGGGCTATTATCTAAAACAATTTTTGGCACCATGGCAATGCCTAGCCCTAAACTCACCATTGACACCATAGCTTCATGCCCCGCTACTTGCGCATAGATCTTTGCATTAATACCGTGCTTACGCCACCACAGCTCTAACCTTTGACGAGTAAAACCTTGCTCTGGCACTATAAACTCAAGCTCAGACCAATCTATCTTATCGCCAAACTGGGCCAGTTTTTCAGTGAGCAACGACGGAATACGTGGCGCGATAAATACCAAGGATGAATAACCAATACTGGCAAATGCAATTTGCGTCGGTAATTTATCAGGCTTTGCGGCAATTGCCATGGCTTCGTGTCCGTCAAGCACACGGTTTATTGCCACTGCGGGATCGCCAGTATTAAGCTTTATTTCTATATGTTGATGTTGCAAACGCAGTTGCTCTAATAGTTGATGCAAAAAACTATAAGAGGCAGTTACTGAACAGTAAATGCTTACTTTACCGTAAATAGTTTGCTCAGGATTTTGTACATTTGCTCGAAAACGCTGCCAATTAGCTAACGTAGCCGTTGCATAGTCGATAAACGATTCTCCTTCAGCTGTTAACTTTACACTGCGATTATCGCGACTGAATAATGCGACTCCAACTTCATCCTCTAACTGTTTAATATTGCGACTTAAGGTGGGAGCACTTATGTGGCATAACTCGCTGGCACGGGCAAAATGTAAGGTTTTGGCAAGTGCCAGAAAGTAATGTAATCGTTTATGGTCCATAGTGATCCCAATAGTTAGCGGTTATTAATTAAAGCATTTCATTTTTTGAAATACTTTAATGCAAATATATCATTTTACGCAAGAGTAAAAATTCCTTATGGTGACTTTAAGCAAAGCAGCAAGCGCTTGCATCTAACAAATACGAAATTTATAGGATACTAACAATGGCGAATTATTTTAATACTCTTCCCTTACGCGAGCAGTTAGCACAACTAGCACAATGTGAATTTATGGATCCGGCTGAATTTGCCGATGGTGTTGAAGCACTTAAAGGCAAAAAACTTGTTATTGTTGGGTGTGGTGCACAAGGTTTAAACCAAGGACTGAACTTACGAGATTCAGGTTTAGATGTTGCCTACACATTGCGTGATTCTGCAATCAGCGAACGTCGTCAATCATTTCTTAATGCGTCAGAAAATGGTTTTACTGTAGGTACTTACGAAGAATTGATCCCTACTGCTGATGTTGTGTTAAACCTAACACCTGATAAACAGCATACTGCGGTTGTAAACGCAATCATGCCGATGATGAAACAAGGCTCTACGCTTGCTTATTCTCATGGCTTCAACATTGTTGAAGAAGGTATGCAAGTACGTGATGATATCACTGTAATCATGGTTGCACCTAAGTGCCCAGGCTCTGAGGTTCGTGAAGAGTATAAACGCGGTTTTGGTGTCCCAACTCTTATTGCTGTTCACCCAGAAAATGATCCTCAGGGACATGGTCTAGCCCAGGCTAAAGCTTATGCAGCGGGTACTGGCGGTCATCGCGCTGGGGTATTAAAGTCTTCATTTATTGCTGAAGTAAAATCAGACCTAATGGGTGAGCAAACAATTCTTTGCGGCATGTTACAGACAGGCTCAATTTTATGTTTTGATAAGATGATCGAAAAAGGTATAGATGCCGGTTACGCATCAAAACTAATTCAATACGGTTGGGAAGTTGTTACTGAAGCACTTAAATACGGCGGCGTTACAAATATGCTTGACCGTTTATCAAACCCAGCGAAAGTAAAAGCGTTTGAATTAAGTGAAGAATTAAAAGTAATCATGCGCCCGCTTTACAATAAACACCAAGACGACATCATCGATGGTACGTTCTCTCGTGTAATGATGGAAGATTGGGCGAATGATGATGCAAACCTTTTGAAATGGCGTGCAGAAACAGCTGAAACAAATTTTGAAAAAACCCCTGCCGGTGATGTTGAAATCACCGAACAAGAGTTTTTTGATAACGGTATCTTGATGGTTGCAATGGTGAAAGCCGGTGTAGAATTAGCGTTTGAGACCATGACTGCAGCAGGTATTATAGCTGAGTCAGCATATTATGAATCGCTACATGAAACGCCATTAATTGCCAATACCATTGCACGTAAAAAATTATTCGAAATGAACCGCACAATCTCTGATACAGCAGAGTATGGTTGTTACTTATACAATCACGCATGTTTGCCACTGTTACAAGACTTTATGCAAAACATCGATACTGATGTGATTGGTAGAGGCTTAGGCGAGCGCTGTAATCATGTTGATAACCAAACACTAATTGCAATCAACAAGTCGTTGCGTGAGCACCCTGTTGAAATCATTGGTACCAAATTGCGTGGCTACATGTCAGCAATGAAGAAAATTGTTTAACCCTGGAAAGTAACAATTTCGCTTGTTAGAAACCAAGCCCACATGCTAAACGCAGTGGGCTTTTTCATTTTATTAATTTGCCTAAAGACGCCTTAGCGTAAATTATAAACTGAGTACTTACTCTATTAGATGATGAACTGTATGAAAAAAACATGCTAAAATACCCTCATAATTTGTAAAGTCAGTACCCACAATGCCGTATAAAAGTCTTAGTATCACACGTAAGATCACTATTTTAGGGATCGCTATTGCCTTGTCAGTCGCCAGCTTAATTGGCATTACGGCGCTGTTATCCGCCAAAACCATTATCGAACAACGGATGATACAATCTGAGTTGCCCAGTAAACTACACGCAATAAATAACTATATAAGCTTAGAGATCAATGAATTACTCAGTGCGGCCGAACAAGTATCAAGTAATCATTTTATACTCGCGTGGGCAAATAGTCGTGATAACAATGATGACGTTTTAATCAAAGAATTAAATCGTCTGGTAAAACAATACGGCTTAGCAACCGCATCATGGGCAAATCGCGATACCGCGCAGTACTGGAATCAAGATGGCTTTTTAAGAGTATTAGATCGGCAGCAAGATGGCTGGTTTTTTGATTTTAAAAACGCCAACCAAGCTTACTCTATTAGCTTATATCAAGAGCCTAATGGCGACACAAAAATGTTTGTTAATCATCAACAGATCAATGGCATCGGCTTAACCGGACTGGCAAAAAGTATTGATGATATGCAGGCACTACTGAATAAATTTACTATCGAGCAGACTGGCTTTGTATTTATTACTGACGATAAAGGCGTAATTAAACTCCATCAAGACGTTAATAAAGTAGAAAAAACAAATCTAGATAGCTTGTATGGTCATCAAGTAAGTGGTCAATTATTAACAAGCAATGAATTTAACTTGCAAGAAGTCGAACTCAATGGCGACACTTTTTTCCTTGCGGCGAGTCCAATTAAAAACACTCAACTCTATGTGGTTGCACAAGTACCAAAAGCAGAAGTGTTTGCCGGGATCACCACTTTACAATGGCAAATTTTAAGTTTTGCTATCGCAATTGCGCTGTTGGCATGTATCGTTAGTTTTTTACTGGCTCGTTCGTTAGCTTCACCGCTATCAAAAATGGCAGAGTTATTTACTCGTTTAGGGTCTGGTGATGCCAATCTAGCTTATCGTTTACCTCACAGTGACCAGCCTGAGCTATTAGCATTAACGAATGGTTTTAACCAATTCATTGATAAAATTGAAACCGCTATTGCGCAAGTCTCCCACGAAAGTTTAGAAATTCGTCAAAGCTCAGATCAGGTATTTACTCAAGCCAAGCGTAACTCACAGGCAATGGACAACCAAAAAGAGCAGACTATCTCTGTTGCAGCAGCAATCAACGAAATGGGCGCGACAGTGCAAGAAATTGCCCACAGCGCCGCAACTGCCGCAAAACTGACCGAAGATAGTAAAGCGAATACATTACAGAGCCACCAGCAAGTAGTGCAAAGCCAACAGAGTATTACCGCATTAGCCAGTGATATTGACACAATTGCGGGACAAGTGACTGAGCTTGCTAATAAAACCCAGACTATTGCCAGTATTGTTGACTCTATTCGTGGTATTTCAGAGCAAACCAATTTATTAGCACTAAATGCAGCAATTGAATCAGCACGTGCTGGTGAACATGGCCGCGGCTTTGCCGTAGTTGCGGATGAAGTACGAGCCTTAGCCAACCGTACGTCACAATCAACGACTGAAATTCAATCAATGATTGAAGAGCTCGCGAAAACAGCTACCAATGTGGTTGAACATATTGCCCAGTCCAAAGATAAAGCTCAGTACAGCGTTGCAACAATGCAAAGCTCTGTGCAGTTGCTTGATGCCATTACCAATACCGCTAATGAAATTAATGATATGGCAACCTTGATTGCAACAGCTACTGAAGAGCAAAGTAGTGTGGTTGCTGACGTCGGCCGTAATATTGAACAAATTAGTGAGATCAGCGATATGGCAATGCGAGAACAAATTGATACCGAGCAGGCGATCAAAGGACTTGCAACCAGCGCACAAACCTTAGCAAGTTTAGTCGCCACCTTTGAAAAGCGCTGACACAGTTTGTAACATTTAACATCTACCTCGACTAAAAAACAGACTAAACTTAATAAGTCAGTAATTAGTTGGGGTATGATTATGACAATACTAACGCGGTTTTGTAAGTTAGCAGTCATTGTGCTGCTTTTTAGTATCTCTGCCTGTACCAGTGTGAGTAATCAAACAATACTCATCCCTCCACCAGTCACTGAAAACCAATCTTTCACGCTTTACCCGGTGGAAAGTAGTGAACAGATTTTTACCTTAAGCGATACAATAACACAACAACTCGATGCAGCCTTCCCAAGTACTAAACACAATTTAAACACAACTCGAAAATTACTAAACTTTTTGTTAGAAAATGGCGATGCATCCTTACTATATCAAGCAGGGGCTACCCTAACCGCCAATCAAGCCTACCGAGATTTAAATGCTAACTGTTTATCATTATCGATTTTGGCCTATAGTATCGCGGAATATTTAGGCATGCAGGGGCAATTTCAAACGGTTCATATTCCTGAGTATTGGGCGCTAAATAAAGGCTATAACTTATTGACTGGGCATATTAATTTGATCGTCACACAGCGTCGTAATAACCACACTAATGTGACTTATGTGTATGACGCAAAAACCTCATTAGTGATTGATTTTGATCCGAACTCGCGAGGTGAGAAATTTCAGACGACCCCCATCAGCAAACAACGAATTACCGCGATGTTTTATAACAATAAAGGGGCAGCGGCAATGCTCAATCAAAATTATGATTTAGCCTATAGCTACTTTTTAGCGGCAACAAAAGCAGATAAATATTACTCTGCTGCATGGGGTAACTTAGCCGTATTACTTCGCCTTGATTCTCAGTATGATAACGCCGAATTAGCCTATAATTATGCTTTGCTGCTTAATAACGACAACAATACAGCACTGGGTAACTTAGCTTTACTGTATCAACTCACCGACCGTCCTGAGCTGGCAGACAAGATTTTATATAAACTTGATTTGAAGCGCCAAAGTAATCCGTATTATCATGTGTCATTAGGAAATAACGCATACCTTGGACAAAACTATCAAGATGCCATCAAGCATTTCAATAAAGCAAAAAGAATTGATGATGATATTCATGATAGCTACTTTGGTCTTGCCCGCACTTATTATCAGTTAGGTGATTTTAAGCAAGCATATCGCCAATTACGTTTGGCTAATAAACATGCCGATTTTGACCATGATAAGCAACGTTATCAAAATAAATTACAGGCACTAAGTGACATGACTGCGCGAGTAATTAATCATTAACTATTTTATTTTGCTATTGAGCCTCAGCTTTTCAACATTGTGCCAAAGTAATAGCAGCGCGCAGCAACAGCTGATCGATGATCTGAGGCATCTAAGCTCTACGGCTCTAAGCGGTAGAAAAACCAATACAGACGGCGCGCATACCAGTGCCCAATACATTAGTATGCGACTGCAAACGCTCGGTTACAATACGCAATTACAGCCGTTTAGTTACAGCCATGGTTGGTCTTCAAAAGCAACGGGGAAAAATGTCGTTGCGACTTTAAAACCACCACACTTAGCCAAGACTCATTTGGTAATTACCGCTCATTATGATCACTTAGGTATGCGTGGTAACACTTTATATGCAGGCGCAAACGATAATGCCAGTGGCGTCAGTGCCTTGTTATTCCTAGCGCAACGCTTCGCACACACAAATCTGCCTTTCCAACTTAGTTTTGTTGCTACTGACGCAGAGGAAAATGGTTTACATGGAGCTGAATATTTTGTTAGTCAATTGCAAATCGACGACAGCGTAACCGTGCTAAATATTAATTTGGATATGTTAGCAGTAAAGCCGCCAAAAAAAATCTTATATGCCTTTGTCTCACATGCACAACGCAGTGCTTTACAAGCACAACTACAGCAGGTGCCTGAGCATAATTTAAAGATAAAAGTAGCTAGTTCATCAACCACAATGAACAGAATGACCCTCGGAGATAGTATTGATTGGCGCCGAGCAAGCGACCATTATGCGTTTGCTAAAGCCGGGATTGCTTATATTTACTTTGGTATGGGTCATGATCCCCACCATCATAAGAGTTCCGACCTACTAAGTAATATTGACCAAGCACTTTATATTGATGCAGTTAATTATATTGCCGCATTTATTAGCCAACTTGATATAAACGATATAAACACTCTTTGAGCTAAATTGTAGATAGTAAATATATTTTAAACTGAATTCAGGTTAGCAAAATCCCAGAGCTAACAAACGCTCGCTTTTGTGCCTTACTTAAGCGTTTAATTTTTATCTCAAGCTTGGTGGCTTCACTGCGAGAACCGACTTCACATTGATATATTAAAGTCAGTGGCCCCTTCCCCTTTAAGTTTTTAGCCCCTTTGCCCGCTTGATGTGCGGCAAATCGTTTTGCCACATCCGTGCTGATCCCAGTGTACCAATGCCCTAAACGTGTTTGTACAATATAAAGTGACCACGTGGAAATCTTAGTTGTCATAGTATTTTCAGTAGTAGTTAAACTTTTAGCGGACTCTGAGGTCAAAATTACGCTCCAAACATCGATAGTAAAAATTAAGTCACAAACAATTACTCAAAAGGGTTTTACCTTAGGTGACTAATCGGTATCATGCAGTTTATAAAAAATAAGGATCCAAACAAACAATGCAGTCGTTAAAAACTTTTTCTCTTTGGTTTATCGTTGCTCTGACCTTAAGTGCAACCGCCGGTTGTTCTAGCTGGGTTTATCGTATCAACATCCCACAAGGTAACTTTTTAGAACAAACCGATGTTGACAAGCTTCGTATCAATATGACCCGTGAGCAAGTTCTTTATGTATTAGGTAAACCTGTTGCAGAAGACGCTTTCGATAAAAACACGTGGCATTACTTATATTCTTTTAACCTTGGCCGTGATAACGAACAACGTAAATCACTGACTATTAATTTTGAAAATGAAAAATTGGTATCGCTCAGTGGTGACTATGAACAACCCGCAGAGTTTAATACACCGCTTGAGCAATAACGCTCCAGTTCAGTAAATTACGAAAAGGTTAGCAACAGCTAACCTTTTTTGTTTGAGCTATTATTTAGCTTTATCAAGCGGTCGCCCACCTGTAATTTTATTAGCACGACCTTCGTCTTTAGCTTTTTCTGCACGTTTTCGTCGTGCGTCTTTAGGATCAGCAATTAAAGGACGGTAAATTTCAATTCTATCGCCATCCTCAAGCACTTGCGTAAGCTTGCAGGTACGGTTCCATATTCCTAAGGTTAATGCTAAGCCATCAATTTCAGGGCACTTAGCGAGGATACCTGATTGCATCACGGCATTTTCTGCCGTTGTACCAACTGGTACTTCAACAAGCAAACACGTTGCCGTGGTAGGTAATGCATACACAACTTCAACTTTTATCATCATCGCAGTCCATATACCTGTTTAGCGCGTTGAGTAAATGCATTCACCATGTTTTTTGCAACATCGTTAAATACGCGCCCAAACGCAAGTTCAATTAATTTACTCGCAAATTCAAACTCAAGCTGTAGCTGAACTTTACATGCATTGTCATCCAACACTTGAAAATGCCAACGCCCTTGCAAGGCTTTAAATGGCCCATCAACTAAGCGCAATGTTACTGTATTGTCATCTAAAAAGGTGTTTTCAGTAGTAAACCATTTTTTTATACCCGCTTTGGAAATTTCCAAACTTGCCGTCATGGTATTACCTTGCTGTGCAATAATTTTTGCATCCGAGCAATGGGGTAAAAATTCAGGATAAGCATCCACATCATTGACTAAATCAAACATTTCTTTGCTGCTATACATTACTAGCGCACTTTTTTCTATTTGTGGCATACTCACTCCCAACTGTGTGGGCGAATTTTAGCAAGCTTTGCGTTTTTCCCCAAACTTTCATGGCGCTTTATTTACAAACACTTTTTTATTAGCAAAAATAAAAAATCGATGTAAAAAGCAGAGCTTTACGTATAATATGGGCCACTATGGCTAAGAAAAATTCATCTAAATCGACAAGTAATACTATCGCGCTAAATAAAAAGGCGCGTCATGAGTATTTTTTACACGACAAGTTTGAGGCTGGTGTTGAACTACAAGGCTGGGAAGTAAAAAGTATCCGAGCTGGTAAAGTAAACATCTCTGAAACATACATTCACCTTAAAAATGGCGAAGCGTTTTTGCTTGGCAGTCAAATACAGCCTCTCAATAGTGCTTCAACCCATGTTATTTGCGATCCATTACGTTATCGCAAGTTATTATTAAGCAGACGCGAGCTAGATCGCTTAGTCGGTGCGACTGAGCGCGATGGCTATTCATTAATTGCCACTGCCATGTATTGGAAAAAATGCTGGGTGAAACTTGAGTTCCACCTCGGTAAGGGTAAAAAAATGCATGACAAACGTGAAGACGGTAAAAACAAAGACTGGTCTCGCGAAAAAGAACGGTTAATGAAGCACAAAGTTTAATCTATCTAAACAACCTCAAAAACGCCTAACCCAGTTAGGCGTTTTTATTTTCAGCCCCTAAATCCCCGCAACTGTATAAATTATAGTACACAATCCAAATAAACAATTTGATAACAAATCACTTACATGATATTGATGTTACTGGTTGATTTAACCAGATAAAATTAACATGACAACGAGGATTTAAGGATGAAGAACAGAATACTCCCATTTAAACCTAAGCTAATCGCTTGTGTAACACTTGCACTTTCAACAGCGGGTTATACTTCTCAATCATTTGCTGCGGACGAAGCAAAAAAAGTTGAACGTATTGAAGTGACTGGTTCTAGAATAAAGCGAACAGATATTGAAGGCCCTTCCCCAGTACAATCAATTAGTCGCGCCGATATCGATAATATGGGCTATGACAATCTACAACAATTACTAGAAAGAATGCCTGCTGCTGGTAATGGTACTTTTTCTACTCGCGGCAACAACCAAGACTCTACGGCCAATGGCTCTGCGGCAGTGTCGCTTCGTGGTCTTGGCGCAGATGCAACGCTTGTGTTAATTAATGGCCGTCGAGTAGCTATAAGCGCATTTGCTGAGAGTATCACTAACTCATTTGTTGATATTAACAGTATTCCGGTCTCTGCTATCGAACGTATTGATATTCTTAAAGATGGTGCCTCTGCAATTTATGGTTCCGATGCCGTTGCAGGTGTGGTGAATATTATTTTGAAAAAAGACATCGATGGTTTAGAAGTTAATTTAGGTTATGGTGGTACTGACGGCCCTAACTATGAAGAAACCTCAGCAAGCATAGTTTGGGGTACCTCAAACGAAAAAAGCAGTGCGTCTGTGATCATCGATTACTTTAAAAACACCTCTTTATCATCAGATGAAATGGGCCGCTTAGGCACTGCTAATCAAACCGCGAATGGTGGTGAAGATTTCCGTTCATCACGCGGATTCCCTGGTTATTTCTATGTTGACGGCGTAAAAACTATCGACCCTGATTGCCCAGCTGAAAGTGCCACATCTAGCGGCAGCTGCTTATTTGATTATGGTCCATTTGGTTATATTGCCCCTGCTTCTGAGCGAGTTGGTGCTATTTCACAATTTGAATACAACTTTGATAACGGCATTACAGCCTTTCTGGAAATGGCCATGCAGCATAATACCTCGATTGCTGCAGGGGCACCGACACCGCTAGACGAAGATGCGGGATTAACAGTTCCAGGCAGTCATCCAAACAATCCTTTTGGTAAAGATATTGAGATTGGTCGCTATCGTACCGTGGATGCAGGTGCCCGTCAGTGGGATATAGAATCAGACACGTTACGCTTTGTTGCCGGTCTTCGTGGTGAAATTAGCGATTGGAGCTGGGAAGCAGCTGTACAAAAAGGTCGAAGTAAATCAATGCAAACCGGTGATCGTACTCAAGGCTGGGTAAGAACTGACTTTTTACAACAAGAAATAAATGCTGGCAACTACAACCCATTTGGCGGCACTTATAATGATCCAGATGTAATAAATCGTATTACCACCAGCTTAGTTCGCCGTGGTGAATCACATATGACCTCATTTGATGCCAACATTACCGGCGAAGCGTTTAGTTTTGGTGACAGTGTCGTGATGATGGCGGCTGGTATTGAGTACCGCGAAGAGGACGTCAGTGATATCCCTGATGATCAATTTCAACGTGGTCTAATTTTTGGTACTGAGTCCGTTTCTGCTGCCGCTGAGCGGGACCAATACGCTGCCTATGTTGAATTCTCAATCCCATTAGCTGATAGCTTAGAATTACAACTTGCAGGTCGTTACGATGATTACAGTGACTTTGGTACCACAACCAATCCTAAAGTAGCGCTGCGCTGGGCACCTACTGATGAAATTACTGTTCGCGGCTCATGGGCACAAGGATTTAGAGCCCCTTCACTAGCACAAATCGGCCTAGGTCCTTCAGAGGAAAGTCAGTTTTTTATTGATAGTTACCGCTGTGCTGCAACGGGAGAAGATTGTGATGTACTCGATTACAACATCCAATTTGCTGGTAATCCTGATTTAAAAGCCGAAGAATCTGAGTCATGGAACGTTGGTTTTATTTGGGCACCTATGGCTGATCTTGGTTTCAGTATTGACGTATGGAGTATCACTCAAGACAATAAGATTGATGAACAAGCCTTTGGTCCTATTTATGATGCTGAATGTAACAACCAGAATAGTACCATCTGCGTTCGCCTGTCGCCACAAGGTGGACAAAGTCTTGGGGTGATCCAAAAAATTCATAGTACCTTTGAGAATGTCTCTTCGCAGGAAGTGTCTGGTGTTGATTTCTCAGCAAATTATAATCACTCCTTGGATGATCTTGGTTTACTTAAGTTCAACTTAGAATGGTCCTATCAAGACAAGTTTGAAAAAGACGGTCGCGATTATACTGGTGAATATGGTTACCCTGAACACCGCTGGATGTTCTCAACTAATTGGGAGCTTGGTGAATTCAATACTAATGTAAATATCAGCTATGTGGGTGAGTTTGAAGATACACCTGATATTGATTTTGATGGCACCCTCGATTTTGATAGCAACACATCAAGAATGGTTGATTCACAAGTCTTAGTTGATTTACAAACGGCTTATCGTATTACCGAATCGACCAAGATCTCGATTGGCGTAAATAACTTATTTGATGAAGAGCCACCATTTGCAATTGGTGATGGTGATGGTGATTTATACGGTTATGCTTCCGCGGTTCACAACCCTCGCGGACGTTATATCTACACCAAAGTGTCATTCGCTTTCTAGCGACTACCCTAAATAAAAAACCCGCCAAGTTGGCGGGTTTTTTATATTCTAAAACAAAGGCCTAAATTATAGGTCGCTTTCGTTTTCAGAAAGGAACTTAGCAACGCCTGCTGGGCTTGCATCCATACCTTTTTTGCCTTCAGTCCACCCAGCTGGACATACTTCACCGTGCTCAGTGTGAAACGCTAGAGCGTCAACCATACGAAGCATTTCGTCGATGTTACGACCTAGTGGTAAGTCATTTACTACTTGATGACGTACATTACCTTCTTCATCAATTAAGAATGAACCACGAAATGCAACGCCGGCTTCTGGATGCTCAACATCGTATGCTTTACAGATTTCGTGCTTAACATCTGCAACTAGTGCGTATTTAACTGCACCGATACCGCCGTCTGCAACAGCAGTGTTACGCCATGCGTTGTGTGAGAATTGTGAATCGATTGAAACACCAATTACTTCTACGCCACGCTTTTGGAATTCTTCATAACGCTTGTCAAAAGCAATTAGTTCAGAAGGACATACGAAAGTAAAATCTAGTGGGTAAAAGAAGATGACTGCTTTTTTACCTTTGATTGTTTCGTGAAGATTGTAGCTATCTACGATCTCGCCGTTACCTAGTACTGCTGCAGCGGTAAAGTCTGGTGCCTGGCGGCCTACTAATACACCCATTTTATTCTCCAAATATTTGAGTTTGCTTTTAATTGCTTACGCAATGCTTGCCTTTAATATGGGATCTAAAAAGTAAATACCAAGGGCTAACATGCATAATTATCAAATTATTTTAGAGACTAAAGACTTAAAAGAACAATCGTATTTTCCGATTCACGTCATCGAAAAATGCGAACGACTGTTTGTCACTCGCTATTTGTCACTAATAACAGCTACAAAAAAAACCTGCAGATGCAGGCTTTTTATCGGTATAACTACATATTAAATGCGGTATTAATCCATGATATTTTCAGGCATATCACCGCGAATTTTTTGCCAAATTTCACCAGTTTGATGACCATATTTTCGCATCATTGAAATTGCGCCGTCATGTTCGCGTTTCTCAGCAAGTATGGTTAAATCTTTATAGAATTGACGTGCTAACTGACGCGTGCCTGGATCTGAAAAGTAATGACAGCCAATCTTAGAGTAAAAACCTTTAAAGCCATTGAGAATAAGCACATAAATACGGTTATTACCTGCAACAGCTAACTCATGGTGTACCTTGTAATCATAATCAGCGAAAGCTTGTGCACTATCTTCAAGCTCATCACTTTGCGAGAGGATTTCTATCACGCGATCAGGTGCTAGCTTAATGGCTGCACGAGTGTAAATAGCGCTAATGTTTGTTCGCGCAGAAAGTAGCTGGTCGGTTAACTCGGGCATTTTATCTTCATCAAGACGCGCTAAGGTCTCTAAAATATTAAGTCCTGAAGTTTCCCAAAAGTTATTTACTCGTGTCGGTTTACCGTGCTGGATTGTTAACCAACCATCGCGCGCTAAACGCTGTAATACTTCACGTAAGGTTGTACGAGTGACACCGATTAATTCTGATAACTCTCGCTCAGCCGGAAGAATAGAACCTGGAGGAAAATCACCATTCCAGATTGACTCAACAATGTACTCTTCGGCAAACCCTGCTGGGCTTTTCGCTTTAAAAATTCTCATTCAATTCCCACTTGAGTTACCACATAATATTACTTTTAACGATTAACTGACTGATTGTACCAGATGAAGCCAAACTAACAAGTAAAGTCACCCCATTAATTCACCTTCGATAGCAGGTTAAAGCCTCTATCTAACTAAGTTTTCTAAAATGGATAAAAATTAATTTATTGCTCTTTCATTGTCTAGTTCTTCGATATTAAATTAAGGTATTAACCCTAAAGAGTAATAGACTTTTAACTTCATTGTGCACACTATATACACCCATTTAGCTATTTCAGCTACACTAAATATAGCGCGGAACGCATAACAGATAAAAGGTACTCGATGTTGTTTATAGCTTTTTTGTTTACACCACAGCTAGACTACATTAACTTAACCAACAATAGTTATACTTAAATGCAAAATAATAAGGAACACCTATGCAACAGAGTGTTTTCAATGCAATTTTTAAGAATTTTTTAGGCTCGGCCCCACAGTGGTATAAATACACAATTATTGCTTTTTTAGCTATTAACCCTGTGTTGTTTCATATCAACCCTTACATGGCTGGTTGGGCATTAGTTTTAGAGTTTATCTTTACTCTCGCGATGGCGCTGAAATGTTACCCACTGCAACCCGGCGGTTTACTTGCGATTGAAGCACTATTCATAGGCATGACAACTGCAGGGCAAGTAGAGCATGAAATTGTTCAAAATGTAGATGTAATCTTACTGCTGATCTTTATGGTCGCAGGTATCTACTTTATGAAAGATTTACTGCTCTATATTTTTACACGCCTAGTGGTGTCAGTTCGAAGTAAAACAGTACTTTCCTTGGCGTTTACTATTGCGGCGGCATTTCTTTCTGCATTTTTAGATGCACTTACAGTTATGGCGGTGGTTATAGCTGTCGCCATGGGCTTTTACAGTATTTACCATAAAGTCGCCTCTGGGAAAGATTCCACTAGCGAACATGATATTAACGATGATAATCAAGTACGCCCGGTTAATCGTCAGGAACTTGAAGAGTTTCGAGCTTTTTTGCGTAACTTATTAATGCATGCCTCGATAGGTACAGCCATTGGCGGAGTTTGTACTATGGTAGGTGAACCACAAAACCTCATTATTGCAGAACGAGCAAGCTGGCAATTTGGGGAATTTTTCTTGCGTATGTTGCCTGTTACTATGCCTGTATTCATAGCTGGCATTATCACTACAATATTACTTGAAAAGACAAAAACGTTCGGATACGGCGCCAAATTACCAGAGACGATTCATCAAATACTAGCTGATCATGCAAAAGAGCTCGATAGCAAACGTACCAAACGCGATAAGGTTAATTTGATGTTTCAGTCATTAATTGCTGTATGGTTGATCATTGCATTAGCATTACACCTTGCCACTGTTGGCTTAATCGGCTTATCCGTCATTATTTTTGCAACTGCGTCCGCTGGTATAATTGAAGAGCACCAACTAGGAAAGGCTTTTGAAGAAGCACTGCCGTTTACTGCACTGTTATGTGTATTTTTCTCAATCGTTGCAGTCATTATTGACCAACACTTATTTACTCCTGTAATAACTTGGGTACTGACATTTGAAGGGCAATTACAGTTAGTTATGTTTTTTGTCGCAAATGGCCTACTCTCGATGGTCAGTGACAATGTCTTTGTTGGCACTGTTTATATTAATGAAGTGGCGGCAGCATTAAAAGCAGGGCAAATTAGCCGCGATCAATTTGATTTATTAGCGGTGGCAATTAATACCGGTACAAATTTACCAAGTGTTGCCACACCTAACGGTCAAGCTGCATTTTTATTCTTACTAACATCGACCCTTGCTCCCGTATTGCGATTATCCTACGGTCGTATGGTTTACATGGCACTCCCCTATACCATAGTGCTAACGGTTGTTGGCTTAGCAGGGACATATCTTGGCCTAAGTGAAATGACTGATTTATTCTATCAATGGGGCTGGATTGAGCACCATAGTGCAAGCTTACAAAGTATAGGAAGTTCTGGGCATTAAATAATCCAAACAGTAAATAAAGCTGCTTCGGCAGCTTTTTTATTGTTACAAATCATATTTATCCTTGCGCGTAGTTTAATGACTAAGTCATAATTCATCCACAAATTATAGACTGGATATTTTATGACTTGGTTAGCAAATTTAGCCCAACAACGCAGTGCTTGGTTACTACTCGCTTTTAGCGCTTTTATTTTTGAATTAATCGCATTGTATTTCCAATACCAAATGGGCTTAGAGCCATGCATTATGTGTATATATCAACGTACTGCCATGCTAGGGTTACTAGCCGCAGGGTTAGTCGGCGCAGTCAGACCAACCAATTTAATTTGCCGTATAACAGCATTTTCAGCATGGGCAGTTGCTAGTATTTGGGGTTACTTAATTGCACGCCAACATATTGATATGCAAACGACAACCGATCCCTTTGCGTTTAGCTGCGAATTCGAGCCTAATTTTCCATTACCATTACATGAGTGGATGCCACATTTTTTTGCTGCGACAGGAGACTGTGGCAACATCGATTGGCAATTTGCAGGGTTAAGTATGCCAGCATGGATGGAGATCATTTTTGCGGTATTTACTCTGATACTGATAAGCGTTGTAGTAAGTCGTTTAATAATTAAAAAGTCGCTGTGATGATTGCATTATTTTCAAGTCAAGTAACGCAATTAAAATCGTTTAAAATACGTCAACGTCAGCAAATAATTGCGATTGCAGTGAGTATGTTAACTCCAATGCAAAAAATCAGTTTGCGTATTATAAAGCTGATTTTATTGATCCCAGTATTTCTATCATTAGCGTATATCGAAGGTTGGCTGTTACTTCCTGTATTACTGGTGGCTGGGTTAAGTTACCCGTTGTTAACCACCCCTGTTGAAATTCAATTCTCTAAACACTATTTGAGCAAGGCTATAAAGCAATTTGAGCAGGGCGAATAATTCGCCCTGTAGTTTTTTAAAATGTAACTTTGCCATCCAGTTTAGCGACTAATTTATCGCCAATACCTTTCACCTGCGCTAGATCTGCAACAGACTTAAATTTGCCTTGCTCGGTACGGTAATCAACTATCGCTTGTGCTTTTGATTTACCAATACCTGGCAGCTGGGTAAGCTGCTCGACTGTTGCTTGATTAACATTGACTAACTGAACTTTACCCATACTTTCAGTAGCTTCGGTTTTAGTTACAGCGGCACCACTAGGCAATGATATAGCCAAGCCAAGCACTACGACTATTAAAGTTAAAAACTTCATGTTTCTCCTCCATGATGTCCATACGTGGACTCAATTAATAGTTGACTTTAATGCCTTCACTTTTGGACTACTTCCAAATAAAGTCATACTAAAAAAGTGCGACTATTTAAATAAAGTAAAGTTGTACCTCTTTGTCAAATCCTAATAGTAAAAAATAAAAATGTTCACTTGCAAAAAGACCAATAAACAATTACTGTACATAAAAACAGTAATCAATCAAGGTGAACTTGTTATTCACCAAGCAAATTGGCAGGAGAAATCATGGCTGTTGTTGTTAAATATGTTGTAGAGAGAAACGGAGTCGAGCGTATGACGTTTACTACTAAAAAAGAAGCTGACGCGTATGACAAAATGCTTGATATAGCAGAGTCGCTTGAGGTTATGCTTGAGAAAGTTGATGTACCACTAAGCGAACAACAAATCGAATCGCTCGCACTTGAGATTGCTAAAAGTAAAGACGACTTTATGAATGTACTTAAAGGCGGCAAAGAGGCAATACAGAAAGCACCAACGGCGAAAGTAAAAAAAGAAAATGTAGCGTCTATTAAAGCCAGCACTGATAAAGAAGCAAGCTAAAAAATCATAAGTTAACTAACTAAAAAAGGGCAATTAATTGC
The DNA here is from genome assembly GCF_014163635.1 of Pseudoalteromonas sp. SR44-8. Lineage (NCBI taxonomy): Bacteria > Pseudomonadati > Pseudomonadota > Gammaproteobacteria > Alteromonadales > Pseudoalteromonadaceae > Pseudoalteromonas > Pseudoalteromonas sp. SR44-8. The sequence continues at coordinate 84,346 of NZ_JACJDS010000006.1, read as the reverse complement.
CCTTTTTTAGTTATAAAAATTACTACTCGTTATAGCCCTCGTTCAACTTCATCAAATAATTCGGTGATCTCTTTATTTGGTGGCGCTGTTGATAAGCTCACTGTAATGATTGCAATTGTTGCAAGTATAAAGCCCGGTATAATTTCATAAATGATACTGCTGAGACTCTCTCCATTTATGGTGATTGGCGCATATATCCAGATCAACACTGTCCCTGCACCCACAACCATACCACTGATCGCACCTTGTAGATTCATTCGCTTCCAATATAAACTAAGTAATACTAACGGGCCAAACGCAGCCCCAAAACCTGCCCACGCATTACTTACTAAATCTAAAATAGAACTGTCGCGGTCATAAGCCAAATAAATAGCAAATAATGCAACGAGTAGTACACTAATTCGACCAACTAAAACCAGCTCGGTTTGTGATGCATCACGGTTTAAATAAATTTTGTAGAAGTCTTCAGTCAAAGAGCTTGAACAAACCAATAACTGAGATGAAATAGTACTCATAATCGCAGCTAAAATAGCAGCAAGTAAAAAGCCGGCAATAAGTGGATGGAAAACCAATTCAGATAATACTAAAAATATCGTTTCTTTATCGTCAATCAACATTTGATTTTCGATCATGTAAGCAGCACCAAATAGTCCTGTTAACACTGCACCAATTGCTGATAAGGTCATCCACGACATACCAATACGACGCATAGTAGGCATATCTTTAACAGATCGTACTGACATAAAACGCACTATGATATGCGGTTGACCGAAATAACCTAAGCCCCATGCCATTGCAGAAATAATAGCGATGGTTGAACCGCCTGCAAACCAATCTAACATATTAAGAGAGTGGACTTCGCTCTCTTTCGGAGCGCTTAACAGCAAGTCATAACTGGCATTAGTAAGTGTGTCTAACACTGGCTGATCTAGCATCATATAAGTAACAATAGGTACAGCAAGTAGCGAGATGAACATGATGCAACCTTGCACAAAGTCAGTCAAACTCACAGCTAAGAAACCACCAAACAATGTATAAAGTACGACGACCCCGGTTGTCACATAAAGCCCCGTTTCGTAACTCATCTGAAATGAGTTTTCGAATAATTTACCGCCAGCGACAACGCCTGAAGAAGTATAAAGTGTGAAGAAAACGATGATCACGATTGCCGAAATTACACGTAATATATTTTTATTATCAGCAAAACGATTAGCAAAGTAATCAGGAATAGTAATCGAGTCATTCGCTTTCTCAGTATAGACACGCAGGCGTGGCGCTACTAAGAAGTAGTTTGCCCAAGCGCCAAATACTAAGCCTATTGCAATCCAAACTTTACTTAAGCCAAATAGATACATAGCACCGGGTAAGCCCATAAGTAGCCAACCACTCATATCCGATGCACCGGCAGATAGAGCAGCTACAGCTGGTGATAAACTTCTGCCACCCAACATATAGCCCGACACATCGGCGGTAGACTGCTTATAAGCGTACAAGCCAATACCTAGCATTACGATAAAATACGCAGCTAAAGAAATAATCATTCCAGTTTCCAAACTCGCCTCCAACTCTGAAGTTAAAACCTGGCTTTTAATCCTAATAATGACTCATAAATCAATACTATATAAAGTCATTATTGGTGTAAAAACCAACCTAGAGCTTGACTATATCACGCAAAGGGTGAATAACTCCAATTACTAAGTTAACCTTACAATGATATAGGGTTAAGCGGTTTTACCTAATGGTTAATTATTTAACTATAGAACATGGTAATTAATACTTAATTACCCTAGGATTAGATCGATGATTTTGCAATTAATCAATACTATAGTATTGATATTTTAAATATAGTTAATGCTATTTATGTTGTTTTATCTTATATTGCCCAAGTAATCGCTTAACTGATGTGGACCCGCTGTTTATGTATTTTTATGCTGCACGCCAACCAATTTTAGATCGAAACAAACAACTTGTAGGATATGAGTTACTTTTTCGTGACGGCGTTGATAATGTATTCCCAGATATTGATGGTGACGAGGCAACTAGCCGGCTAATTGAAGGTAGTCAATTCAATTTTGGCTTAGAAGATCTCACCGATAATAAACCAGCGTATATCAACTTTACGCTTGAAACATTACAAAAAGGCTACCCAACCCTGCTTGGTAAAGATCAGATTGTTGTAGAAATACTCGAAACAATTCAACCAGGGAAACGCTTACTCGCGATCGTCAAAGACTTAAAACAAAAAGGTTATACGCTCGCCCTGGATGATTATATTCACCAGCCTGTATGGCGTCATTTTTATCCTTTTATTGATATTATTAAAATAGATTTTCTCAATTGTGAAGTTGACACTATCCACAGCATAATCGAAGAAATTAAACCTTATCCGCATATAAAATTATTAGCAGAAAAGGTAGAAACCTACGAAAAGTATCAATTAGCATTAGATCTTGGCTTTACTTACTTTCAAGGGTTTTTCTTTTCCAAACCAGAAATGGTGCAAAGTAAAACCTTGCCGCCATCAGAGATAGCTCTTGCCGAGCTGCTTTATGAGACATCCACTGTTGAAGTCAATTTAAAGAAAATTACCGACGTATTTGAGCGAGATGTAAACCTCTCTTATAAATTATTACGTTATAGTAATTCAGCGGCATTTAAGCGCAGAGCTGAGATCAGCACCATCAAACAAGCACTAATTGTGCTAGGTGCAGCAGAAATTAAAAAGTTTTTATCCTTGTTGTTTGCAGCTCAAGTTGCTGGTCATAAACCCGCAGAGTTAATACGCTTATCGTTAACTAGAGCACGCTTTACTGAGTTGCTAGCTATAAACCATAGTAAACTCAAAGATACGGGAATGGCTTTTTTAACCGGTATGATGTCACTAATGGATGCCATATTAGATGAAGATATGGAAAGCGTGATGAATAAGCTACCATTATCCAACGACATAAAGTTAGCATTATTAGAGGATCAAGGTTTACTGGCACAATATCTGCGCTTGGTAAAATTATACGAACAAGCCAATTGGCAAGGTGCAAACGCGATTAAAGATGAGCTTGGTCTTACAGCTGGTAAAGTGCCAGATGCATACCATGACGCAGTTAACTGGGCTAATGAACAAATGAAAGTACTGGCTGGGTAATAAATAACGCCGTAAAAACAATGCCAGCTTAGATGCTGGCATTGTTATTTAACCCGAAAATATAATATATTAAAGGCTTTCTAAAAAGTCTTCATCAAAATCTTCGGGCTCTTTTTCAACAGGTGGATTACCATCATACAGCTCATATAACTGACGTTGAAAGTAAATGTCTTTCATAAAAATATACGGATCGAGTGACTCATTCAATAAGCTTTCTTGCGGTATTAAAGAGGCTCGGGCTTCTACGGCCTTTAATGCAAACACCAATACAGTTTGTGGCGTGGTTAAGGCAATTTTCGGTAACACAAAGCTATCAACAACATCACCCGTCAGGTTACGCGCTGTTGACGGTCCCATTCCCGGTAGCATTAAATAGGCACCGTCACCTATTCCCCACACCCCCAGAGTTTGACCAAAGTCTTCATCAACAATATTCAAACCAAGCGATGTAGCAACATCAAATAAGCCAAAAATACCCACTGTTGAATTAACTAAAAAGCGCGCTAAACTAACCCCTGCGTTACCCGCTTTACCTTGTAACGTGGCATTAATTACATCAGTTGGTGCACTAATGTTACCAGTAAAATTGACGATACTACGGCGCACCGGTGTTGGCGTTACAGCCACATACCCTACAGCAACAGGGCGCAGAACATACGCATCAAGTACATCCATATTAAAATCATACATTGGACGATTAAATGATTGTAGTGGATCTCGCTCATCTATTTTTTCGTCAGGCACTTGTGCGCATCCTGCTAGCACCAATAGTCCAAACAAAACTAAACTCTGTCTTAACATCTTTTATCCTTAAGGTATTAATTCATTGATAAGTAAATCATAAGCCTTGGTTTGGCTACGTTCTAACACATCTGAACGCCCTTCCAACTCACCCGTTGAAGGCATTACTGATGCATCCTTTGAAATGCGTGCAGTTAAAATAATTTTATCAACGCTCGAAAGCGTTAAACCTGCAACCATAGCATTACTATCACTTAACTGTACTTCAATTGGAAAACTATAATCTGTTAATTTTACCACTGCGAGTGGCATTGGTGGACCATTGGCGGCTTTTGCAAAGACGAATAAGGTTCCTTGCGTTGGAAGCTTGTCAGTAAACTGTGGAGCAAGATTAACAGTGATTTTAATAGCGCTAGTTTGGACTGCGTTATTATCTTCGTCACTGCTCTGTTGAACTTGTTGTTGTGTATTTTCAGCAGAAATATTTTGTTCAATTTCAGTAATCCTCTGAGCAATCATGCCATAACGAGAGTCTTGTTCGTCCATACTATTTAAAAGTACTTCGAATGCTGATTTTGCTTGTAACCAATCGTGACGCTCGTAAGCAATTAATGCTAACAATGAAATAGCATCAAGGTTAGTTGGATCGTCTTTAAGTACTTTAGAGAGCATACCCGCAGCGCGCGTCATATTTGCCTCACTGCCTTCCAGTAATAGCACTTGGCTGTAACTGATAAGCACAGGCATATTGTCAGGATCCAGACGCAACACTTTATCAAATGACTGTTGTGCCATATCGTATTCATTCAATGACATAGCAACACGTCCTAGCAGCATCCAGGCCACTTGATCATCACCACTTTGATCTAGTTTAGTGCGTAGCCCTAACGCAAACGCTTGTAATTCATTTTGGGTTAAAGGCTCGCCTTTTTGCATCACTGCACGTTCACCGTAGGCAGGTAAATTATCCATAGCGCTGTGCCAGTTCTGTAATTGCTGTTGTGAGCCAGTAGCAGTATAAAATATAGCCGTAAAAGCAATTAAAAATGCACTACCGGTTAACGCAAAGATACGGTTATTACCCTTACTCATCAGTGATTTTTCAGGTGATAACTCATTTAGTAAACGACGTTTGAGCTCAATCACAGACTCATCATGGTTAGCTTGATCAATACGTTGATTTGCTAAATCATTCGCCAGCTCACCAAGGCGCTGATGGTAAATGGCAATAAGCTCTGAATTAGCATTGTAAGTGAGACTTTGTATGCGCTCTTTACTCAAAAAAGGCAATGCCACAAACGCCACAGCTAATAAGGTTAATAATGCAAAAGAAACCCACATTAGTATCATTTAAATCTGCTCCTGACGTTCATTTTTCGCAATGAGCTTGGCTAATAACGCCTCATCTTGCTCACTCCATGTTTGCTTAACCGCAGCCTTACGTTGTCGAAAAATAATAAAACCAAAGCCAAATACCACAATCAAAATAGGTAATACCCATAACACTAATGTTGCTGGCGTAACCGGCGGATCGTAGTGAACAAAATAGCCATAGCGGTCAATCATATATTCAATCACATCGTCTTTCGATTTGCCTTCTTTGACTAACGCCAATACTTTTTCGCGTAAATCTTTTGCAACCACAGCATCTGAATCTGCGATATTTTGATTTTGGCATTTAGGGCAACGTAATTCTTTAGTTAACTCAGTAAATCGTTGCGCTTGTTCGTTGTTATCAAATTGGTACCGATCTTGCTCTGCCATAGCTATGCCACTAGCTAATATCATTAAAGCAATTATAAAATATTTCATGGCTGTAATTCCTGCATCAAGGGAGCAAATTTAGCACGCCAAACTCGTGGGTTTATATCGCCAGTATGGTGCAATAAAATGGTGCCTTTGCTATCCACTAAAAATGTTTCAGGTGCACCTGATACACCTAAATCAAGCGAAAGTGTACGATGTAAGTCAAGAATATTAAACTGATACGGATCACCTGCACGACTTAACATTGACGCCACTTCTTCACGAAGCGCTGACATATCAAATTCACCATCAAAGTCAGCATCGTAACTTTGCACATAGTAAAGCCCGACAATTTTAACGCCTTGCTCTCGCAATTGGGTTAAATAATCTAATTCAGCCAAACAGGTAGGACACCAAGTGCCCCACACATTGAGTAAATATACATCGCCTTTTAATTGGCTATCTTGCCAACGCTTTGAATCCTGCATTAAATCTGGTAAATCAAAAGCTGGCATCGGTTGACCTAACCGACCAGTTTGAATTTCTCTTGGGTTTGAAAACAAACCTTGAAATAAAAACACGCACACTAAAACAAACGCCAACAGAGGTATTAGCGCTAACAACTTGCGGTTCATACCAGCTTCTCCTGTGACTTATCGATGCTTTTCTTACTAGTGCGGTAACGTTTATCACCTAAAATCATAAAACCGGCAAGTGATATCAACACACCACCAATCCACATCCAACGCACAAATGGCTTATGGTAGATACGCAGTGACCAACCACCGTTATTTAATTGCTCACCAAGGGCAAGGTATAAATCGCGGGTAAAGCCAGCATCAATTGCAGCCTCAGTCATAAATTGCATACCAATATCGTAACGGCGTTTTTCTGCATGCAGTATAGTAACTAGTTTATCATTTTTCAGGACACTCACTTCTCCAGCATGACCACTGTAGTTTGGTCCACGAATAGTGTTAACCCCTTCAAAGCGATACTGATATTGGTTTAACTGCACGATTTCACCCGGCTTCATCGAAACATCACGTTCAACAGAGTACGCAGAAGTTAAAGTGACTCCTGCGATGACAAAGGCAATACCTACATGCCCTAGTACCATAGCCCAATAACTAAGTCCTAACCTTTTAAGGCCTTGGCTAAAGTTAGTTTGCACAGTAGCTTTAACATATAAATCAACACCGGTGGTGATCACAATCCATATCGCAAGCGTGGTCGCCAATAAAGTTAAAGGCGCTACGATGGCATAACTTGAATATAACCAAGTAGCACCGATTACTATGCTCATTAACGCTGAGACAAGGAGTTTATTTTGTAAAAAAGACCACTTGTTTTGCTTCCAACGTAACAGAGGGCCAATACCCATTAAGATGGCAAACGGCACCAAAATAATGGCAAACATTTTATTAAAGAATGGTTCGCCAATTGAAATACTGCCTAAGCCCATTTCTTTATGAACCATAGGTAATAAAGTACCTAGTAACACAATAAAAGTAGCAACCACTAAAAATATATTATTGAGCCATAATGCCACTTCACGTGATACCAGTTTATAGCGACCTTCGCTGCGTACTTGCGATACCCTAAATGCATATAACGTTAACGCACCGCCGACTACTATCGCTAAAAACGCTAAGATAAATAAACCACGATCGGGGTCGGTAGCAAATGCATGCACGGAGACAATAATGCCAGAGCGAACAATAAAGGTGCCCAGTAAACTTAATGAAAATGCAGCAATCGCAAGTAATACGGTCCATGATTTAAATACACCGCGTTTTTCAGTTACCGTCAATGAATGCAATAGCGCCGTAGCTACTAACCAAGGCATGAGCGATGCGTTTTCAACGGGATCCCAAAACCACCAGCCACCCCAGCCTAGCTCGGAATATGCCCACCAGCTTCCGATAGTGATACCTAATGTTAAAAATCCCCACGCAGTCATTGTCCACGGACGTGACCACTTAGCCCAAGTATTATCAAGTTTACCTGTTAATAATGCAGCAATTGCAAATGAAAAAGAGACCGATAGCCCAACATAACCCATATACAGTAAAGGAGGATGGATGATCATTCCGGGGTCTTGTAATAACGGATTAAGGTCGCGCCCTTCGACAGGAAAATACGGCAGTAATAATTCAAATGGGTTCGACATCCACAGAGTATAAAGCATAAAGCCAACCCCTAAAAAGCCTAACACACCTAATACACGTGCTCTTAATATCCAAGGTAATGAATTAGAGCGCAGTGCAACAACTGCAGTCCAACCAGCTTGCATAACTAACCATAATAAAATAGCGCCTTCATGGCCGCCCCAAGTTGAGGTGATTTTATAATACCAAGGCAAAGTACTACTTGAATGATACGCCACGTACGCGACGGTAAAATCATCAGTTAAACTTGCATAAATAAGGGCTGCGAATGACAACAGTACGAATACAAATTGGCCGATAGCTAATGAAGGAGCAGCACGCATTAACCGTAAATTACCAGTATGTGCGCCCCACAAAGGAAAAATACACAATAAAACACTTAGCACCATAGCCAGTGTTAGAGAAAAATAACCGATTTCTGGGATCATCTTAATTGCCACTTTCTAAGTTATATTTTGGTTTTTCGTGTTTGATCCCCTTCACCGCTTCCGCAACTTCGGCAGGCATATACTCTTCGTCATGCTTAGCCAATACCTCGAACGCTTCTATTACATTAGGTTCAATCAACACACCTTGAGCAACAATCCCTTGCCCCTCACGAAATAAGTCAGGCAAAATACCTTGGTATTTAATCGTTACTAAGGGGCCTGTATCAATCAAGGTAAAGCTTACTTGTAGGCTGGTTTCATCCCGAATCACTGATCCTGGAACTACCATACCGCCAATACGCAACTTTTGACCAATATGCGGCTTTTCTTTATCTGGGCCTTTCCCCTCGATTAACTCACTTGGTGTATAAAATAGATTAATATTTTCTTGCAGAGCATAAAGTACTAAACCAATGGCGGCACCAATACCAAATACAATAGCGACGACGCCAAGCAAACGTTTCTTACGTCTTGGGTTCATGCATGATTCTCCTGCTTAGCGTGTTTAATGCGAGCTTCTCGTTCAGCTTGTTGCTGCACAGAAGCCATAATACGCTTTGTATCATTCAAAGAGCTTACTAAAATACCTAACAAAATCAGTGCACATGAACCAAAAGAAAGCCACACATAAAAGCCGTAGCCGCCCATGGCAATAAAATCAGAAAAAGAATCAAACTGCATAACTAACCCCTATTCAACAACTGGCGCACCCAAGGACGATGCTTTTCACGTTGTAAAATTTCATTTTTAAGACGCATCAAAGTCACCATACCGACAAAGCCGGCAAACGCGACTATATTTACCATTAATGGCCAAAACATACTTGGATCAATAGCTTTCGTATCAAACTTGGTAATACTGGCACCTTGATGCAAGGTGTTCCACCACTCAACAGAAAAATGGATGATTGGTAGGTTAATTACCCCCACAATAGCCAAAATAGATGCAGCTCGACCTGCTGCTTTTTTATCTTCAAAGGCATGATATAAAGACAATACCCCTAAGTATAAAAATAATAGAATGAGCTCAGACGTGAGTCGTGCATCCCATACCCACCAGGCCCCCCACATAGGTTTACCCCAAGCGGCGCCAGTAATAAGTGCAATTGCAGTTACACATGCACCAACAGGTGCAATAGCAATTACTGCTAACTCTGCATTACGAAGTTGCCATACCAAAGCGATCACTGCAGCTATGGCCATTGATGAATAAGCACCCATAGATAAAATAGCTGATGGTACATGAATAAAGATAATGCGATAACTGTCTTTTTGCTGATAGTCGGCAGGCGCATAGGCTAACCCCCAGACCCAACCAATAAGCATACAGACAACCGTTATCACGGTAAAATAGGGCAGTAACGTATTGCATAATTGATATGCACGCTCTGCTTTGGCGTAGGGATGTAACCACTTCCACATATTAACTTACACTCACTTTCAATGCTGACGATATGGCGATTGGTGCGCTGATAATTGCAATGACGAGCATCGCACCAAGGATGGCAAGCTGCCCACTATAATCCAGTGACATTGTACTGGTATCGATAGCAGACGTTGCAAAAATTAATACGGGGATATACAAAGGCAGGACCAATAAACTCATCAAAATACCGCCTTTTTGTAATCCCACAGTAAGCCCAGCGCCAATAGCGCCGATAAAACTAAGTAATGGCGTACCCAAGAGCAAGGTAAGCACCGTTGCAATCAATGCTTGATTGTCTAAATTTAATAACAAGGCGAACAGCGGCGTCATCAACACCAACGGCAAGCCAGTAATGATCCAATGGGCAACAACTTTACCGAGCACCGTTAACGGTAGCGGGTACGATGAAGCAATCAATTGCTCTAAACTACCATCATGATAGTCATCACGAAATAGTTTATCTAAGCCTAACATGGTTGAAAGTAAAGCGGCGACCCAGATAATACCAGGTGCCATACGGCTAAGTAGACCGGGCTCAGGACCAATTGCTAACGGAAATAATGTAATAACAATCAAGAAGAACAAAATGGGGTTTACGATTTCAGCACGCTGGCGAAATGCCAGCTGTAAATCTTTCTTACAAACGGCACTAAATAGCTGCCAATATGAATGCTGGCGTAACATCAGTGTCGGTACTCCAAAGTCACTGTTTGTAACTCATTAAAATGCGTAGTTAAATCTTGATGGGTAGTTAATAAAATCGCCCCACCTTGTTCTAGATGGGCTAAAAACCGTTGCTGTAAAAATGCAACCCCGGATTTGTCTAAGGCTGTAAATGGTTCATCCAGAACCCATAACTTCGCATCATTAAGCCAGAGCCTAATCAGCGCAACACGACGTTGCTGACCGGCTGATAGAGTACGCACAGGTACATCTTCAAGACCAACTAAGCCAATTTTAGCTAATAATGAGTAAAGATCTTGCTCAGTATTGTAACCTTGAATTTGCAACCAAAACCGTAGGTTTTCAATCGCACTAAGTTGACTATTCACCCCGGTTTTATGACCGATAAATAACAACTGTCGGGCAAATTCATCATAGTTTTTAGCAATTGATTCACCTTGCCACATAACTTGTCCTTCATCGGGCGCAGAAAAACCCGCAATTATACGCAACAGTGATGTTTTACCAGCCCCATTTGGGCCTGCTAATTGCATGATTTGACCTGATTTCAAGCTGAAATTAAGATCCGCAAACAAACAACGCTCTTGCTTGATGCAGGTGACGGACTTAATGTGTAACAAGATGATGATTCTCTATACCCAAAATTAGGCGTTAGTCTATCATAATGATAGGGTAATACGAATAATGCTTTGCACCTATTAACGAAAACTTGATTTAAATTAATGAACAAACCTACACAGATAACATTAGCGAATTCGCTTCCTATAAGTCATTCGTCACACAATGGCGTTGCACAGCAATTACCTGTTTTCAGCGAGCAAACACTCAGCGCTAAAAATATCGTATTCGCCAATGGCTCTGTGCAGATGGAAGTCTATATTGATAAGCATTGGCAAACATTGCGCTTAGCTACAACTGGCACTGAAACAAACACTCAAAAAATTGCCAGTGCCGATATTCAACTCAGTAATGATGGTAAACAACTCACTATTTTACCAAAACAAACTGAAATCAGCCTACGCCAAACAAACCAGCTGCAAAGTGTTTTGAATTTTATTAATAGTGGTGATCAGGTCGATAATAAACCATTGTCGTTGCAAATTATTTTACAACCTGCTGCAAAATTACTGTTAAACCAATTACACGCCAGTATTCCTATCAATAAAGAAGTCGCCCAACTACTGCACAGTGAACAAGGCCTAAAAGCAATAATTACTCCGAACCGCAATAATTTTACCTTAAGTGTTATTAATCGCTTTGCTGATACACTTCACCAACAGCCAATCAGTCAAGCAAAACTTGCTCTTTGGCTAAGTAAACAAGTGCCTAATGGGCAGCTACAGCTAGATAAAAACGCCGTAATACTGAGTTTTAATAACTATAATGGCAGTATTAAATTAGTACCTCAGCAGCCGTTACAGAGCCACAGTACACACACAACTCAGCTTGGCGGAGTAATTCAAAAAGTACAATTAAATGCGCTTAATGAACAATTAATAATAAAAACGCAGCTACCAAAAATAGCCTTGCAGTTAAAAAATTCATTAGCCCATACTTTTAATTCACTGGTACAAAAAAGCCATGTACAAGGCCAGTTTAATACCCAAACAAGTGCAGCACCTAGTAGCCCCTCATTGGTCAGTAGCAGCCCAATAAGCTCGTGGTTACAAGACAGTTTTGCTGACTTAAAAACCCGAATAAGTGACGCAGTACGCTATTTTGAAAGCAAACCATTTAGTCAATTAGCAATGATCAGCAATAAATCAGCTGTAGCACAATCGCTAACACCAACACATCAAACTGCACAAACCTTATTACCCAAATCACTCCGGCAAATAAACCTTGTGGCAATGGCGACAAGCAACACCCAACCATTACTGGCAGATATCAGTCAAGGTACCGCGCTGCCAAAGCATTATCACCAGTCGCCTCCCCTGGTACAGTTATTTCAGCGATTAAAAGCCGGTTTAGCAAGTATTACAGAGCCTAATGTGGTTAAAAATAACAGTACTACTGCGGCGCCACTGAGCAACGATACAGATAGCCATCAGCAATTAAATAAACTAGCCGCCGCGATTCAATCCAGCAAGCAAACTGCAGTAGCGCAAAATAAAATACCGCAGGTTACTGCTAATCCAAAACAAACAGCCGCTGATATTCATGCTCAACCGACTCAACCGGCTCAGCTAAATAAAGAACCTATCACTAAAGCGCCGGCACGCAGTTCCGAACAAATTCTACCCAGCAAAATCAATAGTACAACTGTCAATGTCAGTGATAATAGCGCTGCAGCCAAAACAGTTATAGCCGATGCTCAGCAAAAATTAAAAACAACTCCACCGTTTGCTGCTGGGGTAGATACCAAAGTAGCATCTCTAACAGCACAGTTAAACAACGACAATCTAAAATCAAGTACCCACTCACAAATCGATGCACCATTAAAAGGGCCGATAACTAGCGCTTTGCCAGCCAGCCAGATTAGCTTGCCACTGGAAGCCAAATTATTGGCACCACTTTTAAAAACGCCTATCGAAAAGCCGCTGCCTAATTTTAAATCAGCAGCAAACTACGATAAACAGCATATCGCTTCACAAATTGATAAACTAGCAACGACCAAAGTGAGTGATAATGTCGATTTAAATCGGCTAGTCAATCAAGCTTTTAGCCGCATGATTGACAGCCAATCGTTGCAACCGTTAACCATTCAACGAGAAATACTCAGTGTTTTACGTCCAGAAAGCTTAACAAATAGTGCCCTGCAAAATAGTTTTAGCCAATCTGTTGAGCATTTGGCCGTGGCTATTTTAGCGGCTCCAAGCTTAGCAAATATCAGCGCATTGAATTTTAATAGTCAAAGCTCACTTGATGCTTTACTCCAAGTATTGGTGCCTAACTTTAAAGCAATTAACCCACAGAAACTGCAAGAACAATTACTACAGCCACAATCACAAGCATTAGCGGCTGAGCTGAGCCAAATAAAAACTGCAATTAGCCAAATTAACACGACCCCCATAAATCAGCAGCCTGATAATAATCCGTTAGTACAATTTTTACTGCCGATGCGACTGCCACCGGAAACCGCACAGACAGAAATTTCATTAGGGCAATATAAAAAACCAAGCCAAAATAAACTCGAAGATAAAAATGTTTGGTTTGTGCGACTTAATTTTGATTACGCAGAGCTAGGCCAATTACAGATCACCGCTGAATTAATGGATAAAGCACTAGATTGTCAATTACTTGCCTCAAGCCAAGATATCACCGCAATGGCTCATCCACACCTTGAGAGTTTGCGCCATAAATTAACAGCTCATGGCTTACAAGTTGGTGAAATGAAGCTAAGCCAAGGTGCGCCGCAACACCAAGCTTTTTATCAGTCCCATGCCATTATTAATATTAAGGTTTAAACCATGAGTGAGATATCAAAACATAAGTCTGCAATTGGTTTAGTTTACGAAGCCGGTCGCACTCCTACAGTCAGTAGTAAAGGGTTTGGTGAGCTCGCAGAAGAGATCATTAAAGCCGCAGAAGAAAAAGGAATTTTGATCCACAAAGATGAAGCTTTGGCTAAAACGTTATCGCATTTAGAGCTTGGCGAAGAGATCCCAAGAGAACTGTATTATGTGATTGCCGAACTGATTGCTTTTTCATATGTACTGCGGGGTAAATTTCCACCTGGCTGGCAAGACTTTCAAGGCAAGTTAAATATTCAGGCGTAAAAAATAAAAGGCGCTAATTAGCGCCCTTTTGATGATGTAACGACATTAATAGTTCGGCTTCGGCACGCGGAAGTTCACATTCTCGTATGATCTCTTCAATATCGGCACCTAGTTCAACCATTTTCACTGCTCGAGAATAAATTTTCGCATCAGGATCGTCATATTTTTGCGCATCTTGTAACTGCGCTAACTCTTGATTTCGCTGCTCTACAGCAACTAAGCGCTTACCAATACTTAGCATACCGGTGCGCATTTCTGCGACTTCACTGCGTAAAATACTGAGCTGTTGTTGAGTTTCTTGCAGTTGCAGTATTTTGCTTTTTAATGCTGCAGCGTACTTATTATTATTAATAAAAATTAGTCCCAGGCATACTAACACCAGTACAATTGAGACTCCAAGCAACGAGTATAACAACATAGTTTTTCCGTAAGCGTTATAAATCGCTCAACTCATCCCACTCTTCGTCATTTAGTAATTTATTTAAATCAACTAAAATCAATAATTCACCATCACGATTACTAACACCTTGAATAAACTTGGCACTTTCTTCAGTACCAATGTTTGGTGCACTATCAATTTCTGAGCTACGCAAATAAACCACTTCTGCTACACTGTCGGCTAAGATACCAATAACTTGCTCTTCAGCTTCAATAATTAATACTCGTGAATTGTCTGTTGCTTCTGCAGACATCAAACCAAATCGTGCACGCGTATCGATTACTGTTACAACATTGCCACGTAAATTAATAATCCCTAAAACATAGCTTGGAGCACCTGGTACTGGAGCAATCTCTGTGTAACGCAAAATTTCTTGCACTTGCATCACATTCACACCATAGGTTTCTGATTCAAGCTTAAAAGTTACCCACTGCAATACTTCATCATTGCCATCGGTATTTTTACTGCTTGATAATAATCTTTGTTCACTCATGTTATTACTCCAAATATCGTTACTGGTCGCGGCTATCTAAACCTTGCTCTAATAATTGACCTAAGCTTTGCACATCAATTAAGGCACACATTTTTTCTTTAATTACACCTGCAAGCCAAGGCCGCTTGCCACTTTTAGCTCGCCATTTTACATCTTCACTACGTAGTGTAATATTATTAACTAGCTTTTCAGCCAACAATCCCCATTGGCTATTACCTAAAGTAATTAAGTATTGGTAGTTTAATTTGTCTTCTAACTCTTGGGTATACTTTTCTGGCATCACCCAGCGAGCAGTATCGACTACATTAAGATTCTCATCACGATTTAGCATCACTCCTTTAAACCACTTGGGTTTACCAAAAAGCTGATTAACTTCACCTAATTGATGAATACCACCTAATGCTTTTAATGGTACAGCGAGAGTCAGCCCTGCCACTTCAAAGAATAACGCCTGAAACTCGCCGTCAAAATAATCTTCTTGACGCTGTACAGGAGTCTTGTCTTTAGCAATATTTAACTGTTCGCTCACTTTAGCTATATCTTTGATATTAGCTTGGATCTGTGGTTTCTCAAGGAGCGGTGTAATTTGCGCTGGTATTTCTTTCTCAAGGCTCGTCTTTGGCTCATCAAGTGCGTTTGGCTGCACAATCGTTTGCTGCGATGCCTTTAGTGGCATTTTATTGCTACTTTCTGTGGATGGAACTTGTTCGAGTAATTTTGCAACCGGGTGTAAGTCTGTTGACTCATCGTCTTCGCACAGTAAAGCCCCCAAGTACTGGGTCATTACTTTTTCATTAGCAAATAATTGCTTACTCATTCATTAACCTTGTTCAATCAAATAATCGAGTAATGCGCGATAAGCATAAACACCTCTTGAGCGTGGACAATACTGAATCGGTACTTGTTGAGCTAAACTTGCATCACGGAACTTAGTGTCTACGGGTATTACCCCTGGCCATACTTTTTCTTGGTACGTTTGCTGTAATGTCTTATATGCTTCAAGGGATGCATTTGTGCGCTTATCATACATTGTAGGGATAATGGTATATTGATACTGCTTTGATTGCGAGCTTTGCATTAATTCCATGGTCCGCATCATTCGGTCAAGCCCTTTGAGAGCTAAAAACTCAGTTTGTACTGGCACTAAAATGCGCTCACTTGCAGCCAATGCGTTAACCATTAAGACACCTAACACTGGCGGGCAATCTAAAATAGCATAATCATAATGCTCACTAATTTTTGCTAAGGCTTTTTTTAAGATAAGCCCCATTCCGGTCTTATTACCCATACTACGATCGAGTGTCGCTATAGCCATAGTTGCAGGAAGAATATCTAAGTTGTCTATGTTCGATGGACACAAAGCTTGCAATATTTCTTCACTTGCCATGGTGTTACCACGGGCAAATATATCATACACACTAACTTCTAAATCTTCTGAATCAATGCCAAAGTAATACGTTAAAGATGCATGAGGATCGGTATCAATCAGTAATACCCGCTTTCCTTGCAGCGCTAATATACCAGCTAAACTCACAGCCGTGGTCGTTTTCCCTACTCCGCCTTTTTGATTTGCTACCGTCCAAATTTTCACATCACACCTTATTTTTGTTCGTTGCGCGTTGTAATTCGTATACCACCGTGTGGGAGTTGGATCACTTTAATAGTGTTATCATCACTTGGCAACTCAATTGGCTGCTCAGCTTCAGTTTCTATTGCTGATTGCTCGATTGATACAATGGGCTTGGGTGGTAAACCATATTTTGATAATGCAACGACTACTTTACGATTTTCAGCGCGCCCTTGCTCTGTATCATTATCGGAAAAAGGAGAATACTGACCGTAACCTTCGATGGCCATTCGCGCAGGGTTGATACCCAATGCATCAAGTTCGACTAAAATAGAGGTCGCTCTTGCAACAGATAGCTCCCAATTAGAACGAAACATTTCATTATGAATAGTTTCATTATCGGTATAACCACGTACTCTGACGTAGTTATCTACAGGAGCAATAATATCGTTCACTAATTTTATTACTGCTTTCGCGCGTTGATGCGCCACAGCACTGCCACTGGAAAATAACATTCCTGAGCTTAACTCAATAATCAACCAGTCTTGGTGTAACTCTAAACTTGCTTCGCCATCGCGTATTTCATCGATCAAAGCTGATTGTAATTTAGTTAATAAACTATCTAGCGGTTTACCTAAGTGTTTTTGTTTTATGTTACTGGTGTCGCTTTGGCCATCAAGTAACTGCGGGCCAACTTCTTGCTTTTGAATACTCTCACCAAACAACAGTTCTTTTTCTGGGCTTACTCTGTCGGTTAATAAACCAGTACCGGTCACACCTTGGCCTTCTTGGCTATACTGACGAGCTGACTTGTCAAAAACCTGCTCCAGCGAATCAGATAAAATTTGGAAGCTTTCTTCTTTATTAATCGCAATCGCATACATCACTACAAAGAATGCAAACATAATAGTCATGTAATCGGCGTACGACACTAGCCAACGTTCTGTATGCTGACTTTTGGTCGATGAGTGACGAAGTCGACGGCGCATCATAATAATTATTCTTGTAGCTGACTTGGACGCTCTACACGATACGCTTCAAGTTTCAGCTCAATATTGACAGGGCTATCACCTTGGCTCATTGCAATAATTCCTTCAGCTAATAACTCATGAAACAGCATCTTTTGTTCTACTTGTTGTTTTAGCTTATTAGCCATGGGTAAAAACAGTAAATTTGCTAAACCAACCCCATAGATGGTCGCGATAAAAGCCGTCGCAACCCCCGCACCTAACTTTTCAGGCTCAGTGATAAATGACATTGCTTGGATCAGACCAAGCACTGCACCTAATATACCGATAGTAGGACTGTAACCGCCCAACGCCTCATAAACTCGACTGGCTTCAAGCAGCCGTTCTCTTTCTAGCAATAAATCAATTTCTAACGCATCTCTGAGTTTTTGCTCACTGTTGCCATCAATCAGTAAACTCAAGCCTTTGGCAACGTATGGATCCGGATGGGTTAACGCTATTTCTTCAAGTGCTAAATACCCTTCTTGGCGGGCTTTTTGTGACCAACTTTTAACTTGCTCAATTGCTCTGTCGATATCATGACTTGGAGGAAAAAACACCCAATGACTTATTCTTAAAACTTTATTAAACGTATGTGCCGGTGTTTGTAGCATTACAGCACCTAACGTACCACCCAATACAATAATTAGTGCTGGGCCATTAAATAAAGCACTTACAACCCCACCCTCTAGTGAGTAACCATAGCCAATCGCCAAAAGTGCAACGAACAGGCCTAGAAACGACAACTTATCCACAACCAATTTCTCGAACTAACCGATTAGCAACCTCTTCAAGTGCGATACTTGCCGACGATAGC
This sequence comes from Pseudoalteromonas sp. SR44-8, assembly GCF_014163635.1. Classification (NCBI taxonomy): domain Bacteria; kingdom Pseudomonadati; phylum Pseudomonadota; class Gammaproteobacteria; order Alteromonadales; family Pseudoalteromonadaceae; genus Pseudoalteromonas; species Pseudoalteromonas sp. SR44-8. Next base: position 65,967 of record NZ_JACJDS010000006.1, on the reverse strand, counting down.
CCAGCGTTAGCAACCGCCTGTGGCATACCATATACCACACTGGTTTTTTCATCTTGCGCCCAAATAGTGGCGCCGGCTTGTTTGAGCATTCTTGCACCATCTCGTCCATCAGCGCCCATGCCTGTAAGTACCACAGCTAACACATCACCTTGAAAAGATTTGGCTGTACTAGCAAAAGTAACGTCAACACTGGGCTTATAAGTGATCCGCGCACTGTCGTCCTCAAAAACACGTAACGTGCGATTTCCACCTCGTCCCTCAACCAGCATCTGTTGACCACCTGGCGCTAGATAAGCGACGCCTGGCATTAATCGGTCGCCTTGTTGTGCTTCTTTTACTTTTATTTTGCACAAGCCATTTAAACGAGCGGCAAATGCTGGCGTAAACGCAGCTGGCATATGCTGTATTAACAAAATGGGATGTGGGAAATTGGCCGGCAACTTAGTCAAAATAGTTTGCAGTGCGACAGGCCCCCCTGTGGAGGTGCCTATTGCAACTATTTGATATTTCTTACCCGAAGCACGTGTATTAGCTGCAATGTTCGAAGCGGGCGCTGTGCTGCGGTTAAAACTTCTATCAGGTTGAGTTATCGCAGGTCGACTTGTTGTACCTGCAGAAACGGAAGGTATTGATGTCGGTGTCGGCCTACTGAAGCGTGATAGACGCTTGCGTCCAATTTCTTTTACTTTATTTTGTAATAACTTAATCGCATCTTCATTATTACGAGCAATGTCTTCAAATTTTTTCGGTAAAAAATCTAAAGCACCCGCATCAAGTGCGTCTAAGGTTGCTGTTGCGCCATCACGGGTCAAGGAAGAGAACATCAGAATTGGGGTTGGATTTGCTGCCATGATCTCTTTTACAGCACTAATACCATCAAGCACAGGCATTTCAACATCCATAGTGATTACATCTGGACGCAATTGATTTGTCTTGTCTACCGCTTCTCTGCCATTTACCGCAAAACCAATTACTTCAATATCCTTATCTTGCTCGAGTATTTCGCTCACCCTGCGGCGAAAGAAACTTGAATCATCAACAACTAAAACTTTAACTGCCATTGGCATACTCTATGTAAATTTTATCTGTGAGAGCCATATATAGCTCTCACAATAAGATAAGAATTGGACTAACCTGCGTAATGTTTTAACAGGTTTGGAACATCTAAGATTAGCGCTATACCACCGTCAGACGTGATCGTTGCACCTGCCATACCAGGTGTTCCTTGTAGTAAAGCATCAAGCGGTTTAATAACAACTTCTTCTTGACCAATCAATGAATCCACTACAAAACCAACTTGTTGCGTACCTATTTGTACAATTACAACATGGCCTTGAGCTTTGCGTAATGATCTGTCAGCACCTTTGACTAACCAATGTTCTAAATAAAACAACGGTCGTGCTTTCTTACGAACAATAATGGTTAATTGGCCATCAACTACATTCGTTTTAGTTAGATCTAGGTGGAATATTTCATTAACACCAGCCAGTGGTAATGCAAATGTTTGCTCACCGACAACCACCATCAATGTCGGCAAAATAGCCAACGTTAACGGAACTTTAATTTCTAGGATTGTACCTACACCTAGCTCAGATTGAATACTCACAGAACCATTTAGTTGGGTAATTTTGGTTTTCACCACATCCATACCCACACCACGACCCGAAATATCAGAGATCTGTTCTTTGGTGGAAAAGCCTGGTGCAAAAATAAGGTTATAGGCTTCTGTATCAGATAATCGAGCAGCTTGCTCGTGATCAAGCACCCCTTTATTGATTGCTATTTTTTTCAGCTTTTCGGGATCCATACCAGCACCATCATCTCGGATGGTAAGCAAAATATGATCACCTTCTTGCGATGCTGATAAAGTTACAGTCCCAGTCCTTGCTTTACCTGCCGCTTCACGCACATCAGGCATTTCAATACCGTGGTCTACAGAGTTACGCACCAAGTGGACTAAAGGATCTGCCAGTGCCTCAACTAAGTTTTTATCTAAATCAGTTTCTTCACCCACGAGCAATAAATTGATGTCTTTTTTCAAACTGCGGGCTAAATCACGTACTACGCGAGGGAAACGACCGAACACTTTCTTGATCGGTTGCATCCGCGTTTTCATCACCGCACCTTGCAAGTCCGCAGTTACTACATCAAGGTTTGAAATGGCTTTACCCATCGCTTCACTTTCAGTATTGGTTGCTAAACTGACTAGGCGATTGCGCACTAGCACAAGTTCACCGACCATATTCATTATTTGATCAAGGCGTTTTGTATCAACGCGCACAGTGGTATCAGCTTGTGGTGGAACTGATTTTTTCGCAACAGCTGTCGCTGGAGCTGGCTTTTCAGCCGCTTTCGCAGGCTCAGACACTGCTGGTTTAGGCGCAGGTTTAGCTGCGGCAACAGGTGCTGGGGGAGGGACTGGTTTTTGAGCGGGTGTTGGCTCAGTATCTGCAACTGCTTGTGGTGCACTCCCTTTGCCGTGCAATTCATCTAATAATGCTTCAAACTCATCATCGCTGATCTCGTCTGGACTATTACTTTTAGTTGGCTCTGATGACGCTTGGGGCGGTTTAGGCGCAGTATTTTCGGTGCTTGCAGCATCTTTATTACTGACCAAACCAAAGCTACCAACACCATGTAATTCATCTAATAAATTATCGAATTCGTCATCAGTAATATCACTATTTGATGACTCATTGCTAACTGTTACTGCTGGAGTTACAGGACTTTGTCCTTTTCCATGCAGCTCATCTAGCAAACTTTCAAATTCATCTTCTGATATATCATCGATTTGAACATCTTTTTTATCGCTATCAACTTGACCATCAAATAACAAGTCAAATGCAAATGGATCATCAGAATCATCTAAAATAGCATCAGCATCAACAACAGGAGTATCGTCTGCAGGCTCAGCAGCGCCAGTTAGTTCTTCAGCAGTTGGCGGCAATCCCAATTTATGTAAAACAGCCAGCAACTCTGGATTTGCAGGTTCTGGTTTTTCTCGGCTTTGGATGGTCGCAAACATTTCGTTGATAGTATCGAGCGCTTGCAAGATCACGTCCATCAGCTCAGAATTAACCTTACGAACACCTTGACGCAATAAATCGAAAACGTTTTCTGCACCGTGACAAGCGTCAACTAGCTCAGTCATGCTTAAAAAACCTGCGCCGCCTTTTACCGTATGAAAACCACGGAAAATTGCATTGAGTAATTCGGTATCATCTGGGTTATTTTCAAGCTCCACCAGCTGTTCTGACAAAAGCTCAAGAATTTCTCCAGCCTCTACTAGAAAATCTTGTAAAATATCTTCATCGACTTCAAAGCTCATGCAGTTCTCTCCTCTTAGAAGCCCAAGCTTGATAATAAATCATCAACATCATCTTGTCCTGAGACAACATCATCACGAGATTCTTTATCAATAATTGGCCCTTCAGGGCCTGCAAGTGTATTTTCAGCAGGCGGTTTTTCAATGACTGGTGCTATTGTTTTTGTTTCGCTATCATCTTGGCTACCAAATGCTGTCAACAAGTGGATCAAGCTGTCTTCTACTTCTCTAACAAGCTCTATCACTCGACGGATCACTTGACCTGTTAAATCTTGAAAATCTTGTGCCATCAAGACATTGGTCATGAGTCCTTGCAACTCATCCGTTTTAGTTTGCGAGCTATTCATGAACTTATCTAAGCTGTGGCATAATGTTTTAAACTCACCTAGCTCAATTTCACGATTCATTAAACGATCCCAAGTGGGTTTAATGTCTGAAATATCATCTGCAAGCTGTTGGGCAATTGGTAAACTTGCTTCTACAGCATCCATGGTTTTATTAGCAGCGTTCTCTGTCATTTCCATAACATAGTTTAGACGCTGCTTAGCATCGGGGAGTGCGTCTTTGGTCAAATCAGCTAAACGTGTATCAAGCTCAAAATTTTTCAACGCATCATGAAGCTGACGCGTAAGTTTGCCTACTTCGGCAAATAATTCTGATTGCTCTTTTGACGCCGCATCAATAATTAACTGATCAGCTTTATCTTGTTCACCATTTTCAAGGTAAACCACAAGCTGCCGGGCTTGTTCTAAACTGATCTGAGGCGCAGCTGGTGCTGACATAAGCCTCTCCTATTTATTTAACCTAAACGCTCAAACACTTTTTCCAATTTGGTTTTCAGTGTTGCGGCTGTAAATGGTTTAACGATATAGCCGTTAACACCAGCTTGTGCAGCAGCAACAATTTGTTCTTTTTTAGCTTCTGCTGTTACCATTAAAACAGGGATGTGTTTCAGGCTGTCATCGGCCCTGATAGCGCGCAAGAGGTCAATTCCTTGCATGCCAGGCATGTTCCAATCTGTTACTACAAAATCAAATTCTTGATTCTGCAACATCGGTAAAGCTGTTGAGCCATCATCAGCTTCTTGTACATTTGTAAAACCCAAATCTCTTAACAGATTTTTGATAATACGTCTCATCGTCGAAAAATCATCAACAACAAGAATTTTCATGTTTTTATCCAAAACATCCTCCGGTGAGGTCTGAACCTATATTTACTTACTACTAGTTAATCCAGTCATTGATTTTTGCTTTGAGCTTAATCATCGCCTGACCATGTATCTGACTCACACGCGATTCGCTTACATCGAGTATATGTCCAATCTCTTTTAAATTCATTTCATCATTATAATAAAGCGACAATACTAACCCATCTCGTTCAGGTAAAGATTGTATAGCTGTTAATAATGATTGATTAAAACGTTCATTTTTAACGTTATTAAAGGGCTTGTCTAGTGCTAAATCATGTCCCACTGGTGTGATAACATCTTCATCAATTCCCAAGTCTTCTATACCTAAAACCTTACTTGAATTTACATCACTAAGAATATGATGGTACTCATCTAGCGTAATATCAAGTTTTTCAGCAACTTCACTATCTTTAGGTTCTCGATTCAGGCTGCTTTCTAGCTCACTAATCGCTTCAGCAACTCTGCGGCTATTACGGTGCACTGAGCGAGGAGCCCAATCACCTCGGCGCATTTCATCCAGCATCGCACCACGAATACGAATGCCTGCAAAGGTTTCAAAGCTTGCACCTTTAGTCGCATCAAAGTTTTTTGATGCTTCAATTAACCCTATCATCCCCGATTGAATCAAATCATCGAGTTGCACACTCGCGGGTAAACGAGCGATCAAATGACAAGCCACTTTTTTAACTAAAGAAGCATGTCGCTCAACAATCACATTTAAATTTTGTGTCGATTGATATCCCATCGCTTTATTCACCGATGCCGTCATAGTTAGCCGTTTACTAATTTTTCTATGAAAAATTCTAAATGGCCAGATGGTTGATTAGGTATAGGCCATTTAACTGCTTTTGTCGCTAATGTTTTAAATGCAATTGCCGCTGGAGAATTTGGAAATAAATCAACAATTACTTTTTGACGACGAGTTGCTTTACGCATGTTTTCATCATAAGGGACTGTTGCAACCAATTCCATTGAGACATCCAAAAAGCGATCCGTTACTTTTGAGAGCTTAGCAAATAGTTCGTGGCCTTCACGCATACTGCGCACCATATTAGCAACTATTTTAAACTTATACACACCATGCTCACGACTCAACACTTTGATTAATGCATAAGCGTCGGTTATTGAGGTCGGTTCATCACATACTACTACCATGACATCTTGCGCTGCGCGCGAAAAACTTAATACCATGTCAGAGATACCAGCAGCAGTATCAACAATTAATATATCAAATTCGGTATTCAACTCACTAAAAGCACGAATTAATCCAGCATGTTCTGATGGTGAAAGTTCCACCATACTTTGTGAGCCTGACGTCGCTGGTACTATTTTAATTCCTGCAGGCCCTTCAACTAAAATTTCATCGAGCTCACATTCACCTGATAGTACATGAGATAGATTACGTTCAACCCGAAGCCCTAACATCACATCACAATTTGCTAAACCCAAATCGGCATCCAGAACTAACACTCGGTTTCCGAGCTGACCCAACGCAATCGCAGTGTTAAGTGAGACGTTAGTTTTCCCTACGCCACCTTTACCACCTGTTACAGCGATAACTTTAACGCCGTTATTATTGTTTTGACTCATTTTACGCAGGCCACTTGCTTGATCTAATACTGTGTTAATCATACATCCCTACTGTGCTTGACGCTACTGCTTGGCGTCGTGAATGTTGTGCTTTTGTTCTTTTTAAATACAATTGTTCTGCTTTTTTTACTAATTTCTCTGCATTGGCGACCCGAATGTCCTCTGGAACGCGCTGACCGTTAGTAAGATACCCTATTGGAAGGCGATTTTGAATCGCTATACTAATAATCTCACCTAAACTTAATGATTCGTCTAATTTAGTGAAAATACAGCCACTTAATTGTACCTTCTTAAAATGTCTTACGGTTTCTTGTAAAACATTAATTTGTGCGGTCGCACTGAGCACTAAATAATTGCGAATATCGACACGTTGATTACGCATTAGTGTATTTAGCTGCTCAGTTAAACGTAAATCACGTTGGCTCATTCCCGCAGTATCTATTAATACTAGACGCTTATTTCGTAAATGATATAAAACTTCTGCTAATTCATTGGCATCTTTAACTTGTTTTACACCACAACCGATGATCCGGCCATAAGTAGCTAACTGTTCATAAGCGCCAATACGGTAAGTATCAGTGGTAATTAGCGCAACTTTATCTGCGCCATATTTTTGTGCGCCAAGGGCTGCAAGTTTTGCCACGGTTGTAGTTTTACCTACCCCAGTAGGACCAACAAGTGCATATACCCCGCCTTGGCGAAGGATTTCGTTATTTGTAGTATGCATTTGGTTTTCAACCATTTGCAATAGTGCTTGCCAGGCTTGCTGACGTGACACATCGTCCGGAATAAAGCAGGCCATTTGCTCTGCAACTTCACTGTCGATACCCATTCCAACTAAACGATCGATCATGCATGCGCGAGTAGGATCGCGACGCGCTAAATCTTGTTGCATCAAACCCGATACCTGATACTCAAGTAATTGACGCATCGCAGCCATTTCATCACGCATAGCGGTGATTTCATCTGTTTTGGCTGCACTTTTTGTTGGCATCGGAGTATCTAAATCATCAAAACCACTTTCTAGATCATCATCAAAACCTAAGCTATGTGCTTGCGTTTGTGGACGCGGCGCAGTATCACGACGAGCAAAATCACTATGCGCTTGTGGTTCATGGCGAGCTTGCTGTGCTTGATGTTGTTGCTGTGGTTGATACTGAGTAGATGTATCAATCCCTGACTGGCTAAACATAGACGCAAGCTCAGGTGAGCGTGGACGCGGTGATTGGCGCTCTAATAATGCTTGTAAGCTATCAGCTACCGCAGCTTGCGGCTCATGCTGCGCACGTTGTGGCGCAGGTTTAACAAAGTTAGCATTCGTTTGCGGTTGCGCCTTAGCAACATGTGGTTGTGCCGGTGCGTTCGGGGCTGCTTTTTCATAATCAACGGCGGCAACAATCTCTACCCCATTGGCTAATTTTTTATTTGACATGATTACAGCATCTACACCGAGTTCATCTTTAACTTCTTTCAGTGCGGTGCGCATATCTTTAGCAAAAAAACGTTTTATTTTCATGGTTCAACCCCTTTAAAATCCGATTATTGGCCTACTGAGCTGACAATCTTGATCTGTCTTTCGTCTGGTACCTCTTGATAAGACATCACTCGCAATCCTGGAATGGTGTACTTAACAAAACGAGATAACACAGTGCGTAACATTCCTGACGTTAGCAATATCGAAGGTTCACCGGCCATTTCTTGGTTTTGATGCGCTTCATTTAATGATTGTTGAAGTCGCTCTGCAAGTCCTGGCTCTATTCCGGCACCTTCGTCGCCTGCATTTTGTAGTGACTGATGCAACATCTGTTCCAACTCAGGCGCCAAGGTTATGACAGGGATTTCTGATGACATTCCAACCGCGTCTTGAACAATTAATCTGCGCAGTGAAATTCGCACTGCTGCGGTTAATACATCAGGATCTTGGCTTCGAGGGCCATACTCAACAAGGGTTTGTACAATTGAACGCATATCGCGAATAGCAACGCCTTCATTTAATAAATTTTGTAATACTTTAACAATTGCTGTTAGTGGTAAAATATCTGGCACTAGCCCTTCAACTAAACGAGGATGACTTTTTGCCAGCATATCTAATAGATTTTGCACTTCCTCGTGGCCGAGTAACAAGGCCGCGCTGTTAGTTAGTAACTGACTAATATGCGTTGCTACCACAGTCGCTGCATCAACCACGGTATAACCGAGTGATTGTGCTTCATCTTTTTGATCTGGTTTGATCCAAATAGCGTCTAGACCAAAGGCAGGATCTTTAGTAGCAATCCCTTTTATTGGACCAAATACTTGGCCAGGATTAATAGCCAACTCATCACCGTGCTTAAGCTCGCCCTCACCACTTGAAACACCCATCATGGTAATTCTGTATGCATTTGGGTCTAACTCTAAGTTATCGCGAATATGCACCGGTGGAATTAAAAAACCAAGTTCTTGAGATAACTTTTTACGTACCCCTTTAATTCGGTTTAATAATTCGCCACCTTGTGATTGATCAACTAATGGAATTAAGCGATAGCCAACTTCGAGGCCAATTACATCAACTTGTTGTACATCATCCCAACCTAGCTCTTTTTGCTCTTGCTTGTTAGCAACACCAGTGCCTGTTGCACCGCCATTGGCAGCTTCTGCTTCCTTAGCAGCCGCTTCTTTGAGCTTACTTTGCTGGGTGTAATACGCTAAATAACCAAGTAAAGCACCAAGGCTTAAAAAGGCAAAATGTGGCATACCCGGGACCAAACCCATCACGATTAAAATACCCGAAGCAATAAATAATGATTTTTCGTTACCGAGTTGTTTCTTAAATTGATCGCCCATATTGAGCGATTCATTTTGACGAGTAACAACAATTGCAGTGCCAATAGATAACAGTAATGATGGTAATTGTGCAACTAGACCATCACCAATGGTCAGTAAGGTATACACTTCCATTGCGTTACCAAAGCTTAAATCATGCTGGATCATACCAACAAACAAGCCGCCAACAATATTGATGATCAGTATCACTATACCAGCAATCGCATCACCTTTTACAAACTTACTCGCACCATCCATAGAGCCATAAAAGTCCGCTTCACGGGTGACTTCTTCACGGCGGTCTCGTGCTTGCTCTGCACTAATAAAACCCGCATTCAAGTCGGCATCAATGGCCATTTGTTTGCCTGGCATCGCATCTAAGGTAAAGCGTGCCGATACCTCAGAGATCCTGCCTGCGCCTTTGGTGATTACCACAAAGTTGATGATGATCAAAATCAAAAACACCACTAAACCAACTGCGTAGTTGCCACCAATTACCACTGAACCAAAAGCTTCGATTACTTTACCTGCGGAATCGCCACCGTTATGGCCTTCAAGCAGCACCACCCGGGTACTGGCAACATTTAGTGCCAAACGCATAATAGTTGCAATCAATAGTACTGCGGGAAACATCCCAAATTCAACAGGCTTCATGGTGTAAACTGTCACTAACAACACCACTAATGCTAAAGCTATATTAAACGAGAAAAGAATGTCGAGTAAAAATGGCGGTAACGGTAAAATCACCATGCCCAGCGCAGCGAGCACTAGCAAAGGTGTACCAACACCTTTTAAATACTCTTTTTTATCTTTATTAAGTTGTTGTAATACAGCTTTAAATTCCATAATTCTACAATTTCAAAAAATTGACACTAAACGGAATTTGCAATAACTATTCCAAGTTATTAATTACGAGCTTAAAAGAATACTGATTATTCAAATCAATACTTATAGGCATCTGGAATTGGGAGTGTTTTATTCAATTTTGTAGGGCGTTTACCACGGCCTTTTTGAAAGCGTTTAAGCTGAAATACATAAGCTAAAACTTGTGCGACTGCAGTAAATAGTTGGTCAGGGATTTGTTCTCCTACTTCGGCAGTATGATACAGTGCTCGAGTAAGCATGGGGGACTCTACAATGGGTACCTCGTTACCTATGGCTATTTTTCTAATTTGCATCGCCATCTCATCAACGCCTTTGGCAACTAATATAGGCGCGCCAGCGCGCTCTGTGTCGTACTTTAATGCCACAGAGTAATGAGTAGGGTTGGTAACAACTACATCGGCATCTGGCACATCCTGCATCATGCGTCGCTGCGACATTTGTCTTTGCGTTTGTCTTATACGCGCTTTAATTTGCGGATCACCTTCAGAATTTTTATATTCATCTTTGACTTCTTGTAGAGTCATTTTTAATTCTTTGTGATGTTTATGGCTTTGATATGGCGCATCAATCGCAGCAATAATGGTTAAGGTGCAGGTCAGCCCTAAAAACATCCATGCGAGTATCTCTAAGGCATGAATGATATTGCCCGGCGCACTTTCAATACTCAGATGAAGAATTTCATCAAAGAAGGTGTTGATCAAAAAAATGGCAAAGCCCGCCACGACCACAAACTTTAAAATCGATTTCACCAACTCGACGCCCGCTTGTGGACCTAACATCCGCTTTATACCTTTTGCTGGTGACATTTTACTGGCTTTGGGTGCTGCCGCCTCCCAACTAAAGTTAAAACCACCTAACAAGGTATTACCTATGATACCCGCCAGCACAATAATAAACACGAACATCGCCATCGGAAATACTAGCGCATCGGCCACCGCTCCCCACACAGAAAACATTTTCGTAGTATCGTAGGTTTCATTGCGGTTCAAACTGAGCATGCGACCCATTATATTATACAGTCCCTTGCCAATCTCAGGTCCGTACATAAGTAATGAAATCGCTGAAAAAATAAGTACAAACATGGTGCCAAGCTCTTTTGAGCGCGCAACCTGGCCTTTCTTTTTCGCGTCGTCTACTTTTTTCCCCGTGGGTTCTTCGGTTTTTTCTTGACCTGAATCTTCAGCCATCACTCTCTCCTATGGGGAACAACCAACTAAAGTACACATTAACTCAATCATTTTTAGCCATTGAAATTCAAATTGAGTAACAAAGTTACCTAAGGTTGCCCAAATAATGACTAAACCTGCAACCAAGGTAAACGGAAAACCGATTGAAAAAATGTTTAACTGCGGTGCTGCACGGGTCATCACACCAAACGACATATTAATCACCAGCATAGCTGTTAAAGGCGCCAAAGATAACACCAAGGCGGTAGTAAACATCCAGCCGCCCCACGTCACTATGTCCCAATAATGATCAACCGCCCACCAATTACCGTCGATTGGTAGCACCTCAAAGCTATGCACTACCATTTGGATCATCATTAAATGGCCATTAAATACAAAGAATAATAGCGTGGCTAGAATCAAATAAAACTGCCCAACAGCAGGCACACTCATACCATTAGAAGGATCAACAACAGAGGCGAAACCAAGGCCAGTTTGCATTGCTAATATTTGCCCTGCTAACACAAAAGTATTCAACATCAGTACAGAAGCAAAACCTATAGCAACACCGATTAACATTTGTTGAATAACTACCAATATCATCTCAAAAGAGAATAAGTTATTAAATGTCGCAGGCGGAAGTACTGGTACAACTAAAAAAGTAATCATTACCGCTAGACCCATCTTGATCCGCGTAGGCACATTTTTAGCACCCAGCCCCGCCATGATCATAATCATCGAGCTGATCCGTACTAGTGGTAACAAAAAATCACTCAGCCACTGAATAATAACCGAAAATGGGAATTCCATACTAGCCTGCAATTTCAGGAATAATTAACACTATTCGACTAAAAAAATCCATTAACTCTTGCGTTAACCAATGCCCTCCAACAATCAAGGCGCTGATAGTAATTAATAGCCGCGGCAAAAAGCTTAATGTTTGTTCATTGATTGACGTTGCGGCCTGAAATACAGCTACAACTAAACCCACTAATAAACCTGGTACCACAATTGCCGATACTAATTTAATAACTAAAAATAATGCATTACTGAGAATATCGACGAAGATTTCTGGTTCCATGGTGCCCCCCTAGCCTTTGTAGGCAAAGTATTGTATTGCCATATCAAGTGCCTAAGCCAAAACTTTTAGCTAAAGTCCCCATCACTAAACTCCAGCCATCAACAAGTACAAACAACATAATTTTAAACGGCATAGACACAATCATCGGCGAGAGCATCATCATACCCATGGCCATCAAGACTGAAGCCACAACTAAATCGACTATCAAAAATGGAATAAAGAACATAAAACCAATAATAAATGCAGTTTGTAATTCGCTGGTTATAAATGCGGGGATTAATACAATTAATGGCGTTGCTTCAGGAGAATCTAACTTATCATACCCAGCAATTTTAGCGAAGGTTTCTAAATCTTTTATGCGCACCTGTGAGAGCATGAATTCCTTCATCGGCTCTTTGGCAAGTTCAAGCGCTTGAATCGAGGTCACCTGCTCATTTAAATATGGCTCAATAGCTTGCTGATTCACTTTTTGATAAACCGGCGTCATTATAAAAATACTTAGAAATAGCGACATACCTAACAATATTTGATTTGATGGTGTTTGTTGCAAACCAATTGCTTGGCGTAAAATAGCCAGTACTACGATTATGCGAGTAAATGAGGTCATCATGATCACCGCTGCAGGTATAAAGCTTAGCGCGGTCATAATAGCCAGTACTTGCAAGGTTACAGAGTAATCTTGTGAACCGTCTGGATTAGTCGTAATACTTAACGCTTCAATGCCTTCGGCGTTAACTGTGGGGATAAAAACTAATGCAAAAAGTATAAGCAGCCACTTAGTCATATTATTAATTCTTTTTAATGTGGTTAGTTTGTGGGTTTAAGAGTTTACCAAAACGTTGTGCAAGGGCTGGCAACTCTTTTTCTGTCAATGGAGTCTCTAATTTATGCAGGTAGTTAATACTGTGCGGGGTTACGCCTAGTAAGTGCTGACAATTATCAATTTCGACGACCATTAATCGCTCTCGCGCACTTAACGGTAAACTACGCACCACTTTAAATTCGTCGGTATTTGCTAAATTGGGGTTTAGTTTTTTAACCAAAAATGCCAGTACCACAATCAGTACTAGCACCATGATTAAAGACATTACCATTGAGAGTAAGTCGCCCATTGGTGTCGCTGCAGGCAGCGCTGAGCTTGCTGCAGTCGATAAAAAAAGCCAACTGCTCATCGCAGCTTCTTGATCCGTTCAACTTGGCTGATCACGTCAGTCAGGCGGATACCAAATTTATCATTAACTACGACCACTTCACCATGCGCTATCAATGTACCATTAACTAATACATCCAATGGCTCACCGGCAACACGATCAAGCTCAACAACTGAACCTTGGTTAAGCTGAAGTAAGTTACGAATATTAATTTTTGAACGCCCGACTTCCATCGAAATAGTCACGGGGATATCTAAAATTGTATCGAGTTTGCGTTTTTCTTCGCCACTCATTTCATGTCTAGCATCACTTAACTCGTCAAGTTCAGTTACTTTGGCACCATCAGAACTATCGGTCCCTTCGGCTTCGGCTAAAGCAGCCGCCCATTCGTCCATTGTATCTTGGTCATCACTCATACTATTAAACCTTTTTATTCTCTTACCAGTCTAAATCTACGCCTTCGGAAAGGTGTAGATCATCTTCTAGTTCTGCTAATTCCGCATCTGAATCAAGCTTTTTGCCACCTTTTGTAAAGACATGCAACTCTGATTTGACTGATTCAGGACGTTTAATTTTTTCACTAATTTGCAGCGCGACGTTATCACGAGAGCGACCCATTTTAGCCCTAAAGGTTGGCAGCTCTTCGACAAACACCGTTATGTGCTCTGGCATCTCAACAGGAATAATATCCCCAGCCTTAAGCTCCATAATTTGCGCTAAGGTTAAATCAACTTCAAGCAGTTGTGTTGATATTCCAACTTCAACATCCATAATCTCATCACGTAAGGCTTTGCTCCAACGTAAATCGGTATCTTCAGTATCTGATTGCACACCAGCATCGAGTAATTCACGAATAGGTTCAAGCATTGAATACGGCAATGCGATATGGAAATCCCCGCCACCGCCATCCAGCTCAATATGGAATGAACTGATCACCACCACCTCGGTGGGACTGACGATATTAGCCATTGCCGGATTAACTTCTGAATCAAGATATTCAAAAGACACATCCATTACCGGCGCCCATGCTTCTTTGTAATCTTCAAAGATTATTTTTAATAGCATTTGTACAATACGGCGCTCAGTAGGTGTAAATTCACGACCTTCTATTTTCGCATGATAGCGACCATCGCCGCCAAAGAAGTTATCAACCAGGATGAACACTAACCGTGCTTCCATAGTGATTAACCCAGTACCTTTAAGAGGACGAAAGCGCACCATATTAAGACTGGTAGGAACAAATAAAGTGTGGATATACTCACCAAACTTTATCATTTGTACGCCATTGATAGAAACTTCAGCAGTACGGCGCATCATATTAAATAAGCTAATGCGCATGTGTCGAGCAAATCGTTCGTTCACAATCTCCAGAGTCGGCATGCGACCACGAACAATACGATCTTGTGAAGAAAAATCGTATTGCAACGTATTACCGCTACCATCATCACCGTCCTGTAGATCCTCCTCTTCGACTTCATCGACACCATGCAACAGGGCATCGATTTCATCTTGGGATAATAAATCACTCACGCTGACCCCTTATTGCATTACAAAGCCGGTAAACAACACCCGCTCAATTACTTTACTACCCTCTACATCAGTTAACGCGGCTTGTACTTTATCAAGCGCTGCTACTCGTAGGGTTTCTTTGCCTTCGCTAGTACCAAGCTCATCTGCGGTGGTGGTTGAAAACACACCAAGCAATGTGCCTTCAATAAGTGGAATATGCTTTTTAGCCGTTTCTTCATTCACATCACCGCGCACTAGTAATTGCACTTTTATTTGCACAATGCGATCACGACTGGCACCAGGTACGTTAAAAATAAAAGGTCGAGGCATCGCAACATATAAGGCACTGCCAACCTTTGCACCACTACCACTTACATCTGCAGTTTCAGTTGCTGATGCAACAGATTCATCCGCAAGTGTTTCAGGAGCAGCGTCGGAGCCAGACATCAAGAAAAAGCCAGCTGCACCACCAATTACCAATACCACAGCAATAATAATTATAATCAGCTTTTTTTTACTTTTACTACCGTCTTCAATTTCTAAGTTTGCTTCTTCAGCCATGCTGCTTTCCTTTATGCCTTAATAATAGCGATATTACGAGTGTCACCGCGCACCATCAAGTTATTTATTTTTATAGTCTTATACCTCATATAATAGCAGGTGTTAGGCATAGTAATCTATTGATGATGAAGATTGTTGCCCAGAGCCTCGAATTGGTTGCTGAGTTAATGCACTTTCCTCTTCATTTTGTTGCTGATTTGCCTGTTGACCACGACCATTTTGTTGTCCGTCACCACCAGTATCACTTTGACTATTTCCCTGCTGGATACTGCTTTCACCCAGTTCAATTCCCTGCTGTGCTAACATTTCTCGTAATCTCGGCATTGATTGCTCAAGAGCTTCTTTGGCTTGCTGATTTTGTACCACAAAGTTAATTTGAGCTTGTTCTGCATCGCTACGAATACGAATTTGCATACTACCCATTTCTGGCGGATCAAGACGTATTTCAGCTTCTTTATTATTGATACTTAGTAATGCACTCACTCGTTCTTGTAGTAATTTGGCTGCATCACTTTTCATGATATTCAATGCTTGTAACACAGTTGGATCAAGATTTATTTGTCTTGTCTGTGATGTAGGGCTCGCTTGCTGGGCATGCATTACTTGCATATCTGCCAAAGCTTGTTGATAGCTTTGCTCACTCCCTTCTACAGCCGAGGCTGTCGTAACCGCAGTGGTTAATCCGGTGAGCTGGCCAAACAATTGATTTACACGTGTCAATGTGTTGTCGCGCACAGGGCTTTGCTCTGCTTTAATATTTTCAGCAAGTTGCTCACTTTTTAGAACATTATCTTGCACTGCCAGTTTCACTTCTTGCTCTTTGCTCGCGGCCTTTATAAGTGCATCTTGTGGCGCAGATACTTTATTTGTATCTGATTTAGCGGTGTTGCTATTGGTTGTTGTAGTGCTTACTAAATTATCTGTCATTGACTGAACCGTCAATTGAGCTTTTGACTCAGTCTTTTTTTCAATACTCTCTGGCTGAGCTAATTCTGCAATAGCCGTATTGATCTGAGTTAATAAAGCCCCCTTAGGCTGCTCAGTGCTCACAAAATTTTGTAATTGCTGGCTCAATGCCTGCTTTTGTACAGGACTCAACAGCGAAATATCTTTACTTAGTTGGGTTAGCTCTGCCGTGTTCATTGTCGCAACTGCCGTGGTAGGTTTTGCAACTTCTTTACTATTAAGCTCTACAAATTCAGCCAGCATTTTTTTTAAGTCAGTTACGTTAGCCGGTGATGGATCTTGCTGACGAATGACATCAACTTGATTTTGTAGCTGTTTTTGCTGCTCTGGTGTTAAGCTCGCCAACAATGGGTGTTCATTTTTTTGTACTGTAGTTGGTGAGTTAAGCAATACCTTACTGATTTGCTCTAATACAGCACTGTTACTATGCTTTGCCTGTGTAGCTGCTTTTTCAGCTACATCAGTTTGAGAGCCAATCGTAGTGGTTGATTCCACACCTTTAACTACTGGTTCTGCCTTTGAAGCAACGTCCATTGCTACTG
This sequence comes from Pseudoalteromonas sp. SR44-8, assembly GCF_014163635.1. Lineage (NCBI taxonomy): Bacteria > Pseudomonadati > Pseudomonadota > Gammaproteobacteria > Alteromonadales > Pseudoalteromonadaceae > Pseudoalteromonas > Pseudoalteromonas sp. SR44-8. Next base: position 49,200 of record NZ_JACJDS010000006.1, on the reverse strand, counting down.
CAGTAGCACTTGTGGTTGCTTGTTTGGCGTTAGCAGTAACGTTAGCTACAGTTGCGTGCGCATCTGCAGTTAACGCTGCACTCTGTTGAGGTTTTTCTTGCTGAGCAATCCTTGTGTCCGAATCTTTAACTAATACTTCACTTTCTTGTGGTTTAACTTGTTGAGCAAGCGTTACGTCCAAACCTTTAGCTAATACTTCACTGTTTTGTGGCTTACCTTTGCTTGTATTTTCAGCAATATTTATTTGAGCTGTTTCATTGCCAACTTCCCCACTCTTTAAGGTAGCTGCAGCTTGTTGGTTTGTTGGCTGCATTGTCATCGCTTTATTTTGCGATATCTCTTTTGCCACTTGAATATCATCAATAATAGGAGTCACAGCATCATCAGGAGGGGTGTTTCCCTTCAGTTGAAGCTGTTTATCAATCGCCTCTGCCAGCACCGTTTTTTCAGTAAGTAGCGTTGGTTTTAGTTGTTTATCGACTAGTTGTGCAATTGGATCATCAGTGGCAGGAGTGTCTGTATCAATAATAGGCGTAACATCATCAATTGGACGAGGTCCAGTGACTTTAATAAGCTTCGGATCTATTTTTTCTTCACTGTATTTACCCAACGTTGAAAGTAATGAGGCATTTGCAACAGTTGGCGTATTATTTACCCGAGTGTCCATATTGTTGGCTGCCGTGATCTGAGCAAGCATTGCATCACCAGACATAGCATCACCTGACATCGTTTTCTCATCACTGCTGTCAGTGGGCGTTTTTTGCGCTTTTTCAGCAGCAACTTCGGCTTCACTTGCAGCTGACACAGCGCCAGATGAGTTAACTTTCATGGGTGTTTCTGCAGCATTATTAGCGTTTTGTAACTCACTAAAGAAATCACTATCGGTGCTTTCTTTACCTGTTGCCGCACTGCCTTTGGCACTGTCTTTTTTATTTAACTGAACATCCTGCTCAGTTGAGATAAACACTGAAAGATCACTAATAGCCATAATTCACCTAGATTAAAAGTGGCAATTTGCCGCCGCAGTTTGCCAGAATAAATACTTCATACGTTAAACAAGCAAATAATATGCCTAAGCTAATTTTAAAAATAAATAATGCTGTTTTGGGCGATGACTATAGAGCGCGACGTCTTTGATAAAATTGATTTGCAGAAAATTCATCAAGCATTTTTTGTTCATTTTTTTGTGCGATTACATTCGCTTTAAGCTGCTGTTTTTCTATTAATTTAGCAACCGCTTTAGCCTTAATCTGCTGTTTCAGCCATAAACTTTGTCGTTGTGAAACAACTTGTTTAGCAGTACTGACGGTATTCGCTTGTTGACGAATAGCTTCTTCTATTTTGGCAATAAAAGCATGGTATTGACTAAACCCTGCACTACTTAAACCAGACTTTCCTTTTAAATGTAATTGCTGAGTATACTCCAAACGAAAGTTATTCAAGCCTTGCAATTTTTGTTGATTGCCTTGCAAGTTTTGCTGCGCTTGTAAATAATTTATCCGTAAAGTTTCTTCTTTATCATTTTCTATTTTCAGCAATAGATTGAGCTTATTTGTTGCCATTATGCTTGTCCTAATAATTGCGCAAGCCCTTGTAGGCCATCGTCATAGCTAATCACATCTTTCATGCCTTGTTGTAGAAATGCATTCACTCTTGGCATCATATTAATGGCCTGATCAAGCATTTGGTCGGTGCCTTTTTGATAAGCACCTAAAGTAATCATATCTTTATTTTGCTGGAACATTGAATACACTTGTTTTAACACTCGCGCTTGTTGCATGTGTGCTTCTGAGACAACTTGTGGCATCACCCGTGAAATCGATTTTTCTATATCAATAGCAGGATAATGACCACTGTCAGCGAGCTCTCTGGATAACACGATATGACCGTCTAAAATGGCTCTCGCCGCATCAGCAATCGGATCTTGCATATCATCCCCTTCACTCAGTACAGTAAAAAACGCTGTGATAGAGCCTTGCCCTTCGCCGCCATTACCAGCACGTTCCACCAGCGCGGGTAGCTTTGCAAATACTGAGGGCGGATAACCTTTAGTCGCCGGTGGTTCACCAACCGCAAGCGCTATTTCGCGCTGAGCCATGGCATAACGCGTTACAGAATCCAGTAGCAATAAAACATTTAAGCCTTGATCGCGAAAGTACTCCGCGATAGTTACCGCACTTTCACAACCTTTTAATCGCATTAATGGCGATGCATCGGCGGGAGCAGCAACTACGACAGAACGCTTACGCCCTTCCACACCGAGTATTTCTTCGATAAATTCTTTTACTTCGCGGCCACGCTCCCCCACTAAACCAACAACTATTACATCAGCTTCTGAGCCTCGGGTCATCATACCCAGTAATACCGACTTACCCACGCCTGAGCCTGCAAATAGCCCCATGCGCTGGCCTTGGCCAACAGTTATCACTGAATTAATAGCGCGTACGCCAACATCCATCGGCTGCGTAATTGGTCGTCGAGATAATGGGTTAATTGAATTTTGTGCAAATTTTAAGTAATGCTCTGCTTTAATAGCTCCAAGCCCATCCAACGGACGCCCTAAGCCATCAACAACACGACCAAGTAAACACATACCAACAGGCAGTCCGGTATCATTTACTTGTGGGATCACTCGCGCTCCAGGTAGTACACCAGAAATATGGTCATTTGGCATCAAGTAAAGCGTCTGATCATTAAAACCAACAATTTCAGCATCAACAAAACCATGCATGGTTTCAATTTTACATTGGCTGCCAACTGGCGCGCGTAATCCTTTCGCCTCTAATGTTAACCCTACAACACGGGTTAAAATTCCCGCAACAGCAGGCGTTGGGCTATGAATATGTTTTTGATACTGTTGTAAACGTTCACTTAATGGGCGTGGTTGAGAACTCATTGCAAACCAAAAATAGCGTTAGATACCACTACTATGCAAAAAACTATCCAACGTTTCTTTGACGCGGGTTTTTATAGTCATATCAATAGATGACTGAGGTGTTTTTACTTGGCAACCGCCGCGATCTAAAGTCGGCTCTGCAACTAACTGCCAATGGTTTTCAGCTAGTGCAGCTTCACCATAACTATTTTTAACCAGTTCAATGTCTTCAGGATGTAAATGAATACGCACAGTTTGCTGCTCATTGGCTAACGCATCGATACACTGCTTTAAACTTTGCAAAATGATTTCAGGGGAGGTTTTAATTTCTTGATAAACTAGCGCTTCGGTTAGCATTACGGTTAACTGTACAAGTTGCTTTTCGGCGTCATCATCGACTTTAGCTAATGGTGCTGACAAACTATCCAACAATGCTTTTAGACCCGTTAGCTGTTCTTCAATCAGTGGTTTTACTTCTTCTTGACCTTGTGTTTTACCAAGCTCAATGCCTTCTTTATAACCGGCTTCTTTTCCCTCACCTACGCCTTTTTCAAAACCATCAATATAACCCTGCTCGTGGCCTTGTTTTAAGCCTTCTTCGTAGGCATCTTGACGAATTCGTTCCAGCTCAGCCATTGTTAACGAGGGCAGCTCAGGCTCTTCGGGCTCTAGTGCTTGTTCACTTTCTTCAAGCTCTTTACGATATAAATCGGCCAGCGGTGTACCAAACGCCGTTGAACGACCATCGAATTTTCGAGTGTCTTGCGTAACATCTGGAATTGGCCAGTTTTCTAATAATTCATCAACTGCTTCACTGGCTCGTAAAGGACGACCTTGATATTGAGTAGGTTTGCTCATGGTTTACAAGAACTCCTCACCACCACCACCACCAAGCATAATTTCACCTGAATCAGCGAGACGACGTGCCGTAGATAAGATCTCTTTTTGCGCGGCTTCAACTTCGCTGATCCGCACAGGTGCCATTGCTTCTAAATCATCAGCAAGCATCTCTGCAGCCCGTTTTGACATATTGCCGAGGATTTTCTCTTTCAATGCATCATCAGTACCTTTGATGGCTTTCATCAGTACATCTTGTTGGACTTCTCGCAAGATAGCTTGAATACCACGATCATCAACATCCATTAAGTTTTCAAATACGAACATTAAATCTTGGATTTGTTGCGACATCTCTTCGTCATGCTCACGGATAGAATCCATCAACTGACCTTCAATATTAGTATCGAGGTAGTTCATGATATCTGCCGCCGCTTTCAAGCCGCCCATTTTTGCAGCTTGCGCACCAGCTTGTCCGGCAAATTGTTTTTCCATTATCTCGTTCAACTCTTGTAAAGCCGCAGGTTGAACTTCTTCAAGGTTGGCGATTCGCATGGTTAAATCTAAGCGCACTTTTTCAGGAAACTGCGCTAAAATTTCGGCCGATTGCTCAGGCTCCAAATACGATAAAACGATAGTTTGTATTTGCGGATGCTCATTGCGAATAATATTGGCAACCTGCTTTGAGTCCATCCATTTCAATGAATCAAGACCCTTGGCACCAGATCCCATAACAATTTGATCTATCAGGCTTGCCGCTTTATCTTCACCAAGTGCCGCAGTAAGCGCTTTTTTGATAAAATCTTCTGATTGGAAGCCAATCGTACTAAAGCTTTGTATTTGTTCTATAAATAAATTGTGCACGGCACTGATTTTGGCTTGCGATAGATCATCTATCGCCGCCATTGCCATACCCACTTTTTGCACCTGTTTAGGTTCAAGGTGCTTTAATATTTGCGCTGCATCTTCTTCGGATAAGCTTAGCAATAAAATTGCGGCTTTATCTACACCGTCTAATTTATCAACATCAAACGCTGCTGGCAGTTGTTTTTGTTCTTGATCAGTCATCTTCAGTTAACCACGCTTTCACAACTTGTGAGGAGAGTTCTGGCTCATTTGCTACTAAGGCACGAACAGCTTTTAATAAGTCTTCATCGCCATGTAGGTCTGGTAACTGTAGTGTACCATCACTTGAGAAGCCAACCGAAGCAGAATCAAAATCTTTATTTAGCATATCTAGGGTGTTATCACCAATATCTACACCAGAACTAAGCGCATCATCATCATACTCTTCAAGGGTATCATCTGGGTAAATCAAGCGTTTCAGCATAGGTTTAACCACCGCCATGATTAACACTATAATAACCAATGCGCCAAGCACTAAACGCACAACTTTCATAAACCAGTTTTGTTCCCACAGTGGCACTTCAATAGCTAAGTCCATCGGTTCACGTACAAACGGTACTGTCACTACTTCTAATGCATCACCACGCTGTAAGTCAAAACCCACACCACCTTGCAGTAAACGACGAATATTTGACAGTGCTTCAACTGAGCGAGGCTCCATAGTCGTTTCACCATTTTCACCCACTTTTGCCACATAATCGACTGCCACAGACACACTAATTCGACGAATAACACCACTTTGCTGACGTGTGTGGGAGATAGTAGTATCAAGTTCATAGTTACGTGTCGCTTCTTTGTGAGTGCGACTGGGTGATGAACCAGAGCCTGCACCACCTTGACCGGCAATTTCAGGAATATTTGAATCTGTTGGAGGCTGATTTGTCAGCGCGCCAGGAATACCGATAGCTAACCCGCCGATGTTGTTTTCTTCAAAGGTGGTTTCACTGCGTACCGCCGGTAAATCAGGGTTGTAGCGTTTTTGAGTTTCTTCAATCGCACTAAAGTCCATACTTAAATCGACTTGTGCAGTGTAGTTACCCATACCAATAACTGGCATTAAGATACCATCTATTTTATCTAGATATTCTTGTTCACGTTTACGTTCAATATCGTATTCTTTGCGTGAGCGAGCAGCTAACGCACTTTGCGATCCTGAATTAAGTAATCGGCCATTTTGGTCTGTTACAGTTACTCGTGACGGCTCTAAACCTTGCACTGCTGAACCAATAATATCAACAATGGCGTCCACTTCTTCACTACCGAGCATACGACCACGTTTTAAAGTTAATACCACTGTTGCGGATGGTTTTTTCTCACGGCGAGCAAAAACATTTTCTTTCGGTATTGCCAATAATACTTTAGCACGCGTGACATTTTGTAGTTCCTCAATCGTACGCGCTAGTTGTTGTTCACGACCATGCTTTAAACGTTCACGCTCTAAACGCTGACTAACACCAAAACCCATATCTTGCATGATAATATCAGTACCCGAGTTCGGCGCTTGCTCAATACCTTCGCGGGTCATTAACAATTTAATATTTTGATATTCATTTTCAGGAACAGAAACCACATTGCCATCAAGTTGATAGTCAATTTTTTGTGCATCTAAAAAGTCGAGCGTTTGAATTAGCTCTTCCGTTGGCATTTTTCCAAGTGGACGCATATCTGGTTGACGTGCCCAAATAATCACAAAAATAGCAATCGCTAAACAAATCGCTAATGCAATAATTAGAGTAACCTGACGCAATACATCAACGCCGTTTAATGCACTTAAATAGCCTGACTTTTGTTCTTGTTGATCGTCATTATCAGTTTGGTCGATACCGCCGCCGGCCAAAGCAAGATCTGTTGATTGATTAGATTGCGCCACAATAATTCTCCACTACCTAGTTAAACAGGCATGTTCATGATTTCTTTATAGGCTTCTACAAGTTTGTTACGAACTTGCACCGTAGCTTCAAAGGCAACTGACGATTTTTGTGATGCGATCATTGCATCCGCTAATGACACATTTCGATCGCCCATTTCAACCGCTACGACTTTTTGTTTCGCATCAGCTTGAAGGCCATTCACTGTATTGAGTGCATCACTTAACAAATCGCCAAATTGGGCGCTCGAAGTAGGCTGCGCCTGCGTCGGTAATTTGTTTACTTGATTACTACGACCAGCTTCGAGAGCCATAGATTGCATTTCTTGAAATAATGCGCTGTTTTGAATTTTCATAATTGTCTCTGACGATGCAGTTTACTAATAACTTAATAAAGCACAAAGCATGCCAACTAATAAAACCATAAATATCATCATCTTAAGATTTATTTTAGTTGTCAGAGTTTTGACAAGTTTACGCCCAGCAAGGCTGAGCGTAAATTAAATAGTGAAGGAAAACAAAAATTATAGAGGCTTAAGCAGGTAAGGTGATCCCCAAATCACGCATTTGAGCCAATTTATAACGTAATGTTCGTGGGCTGATCCCTAATGTTTCAGCTACATCTTTACGCTTGCCTTGACAACGATTTAGGGTTTCTAAAATAATTCTATGCTCTTTATCTTTAAGTTCATCTTTGTAACTTCCCGAATCCAAGCTTGGTAATTCTTCACGCAGCTGATTGCGTTGTGCTGTGGCTTTTATTGCTGGCGCTTGCAGATCATAATAAGCATCATTAGTTGGTGAACTTGTAACCGCCGAAGTAGTGCTTTCTGGTGCTGAATTAGCCGGCACTAAACTTGCTGATAAAGCCGCAGTTAGAGGAGTCTGGGTTAAATTTTCAATAAAAATAGCACTTTCGTCAATCATATCACCGTGGCGTAATATCAGCGCACGCTGGATCACATTATCCAGTTCACGCACATTACCTGGCCAAGTATGAGCTAATAATTTTTTCTCTGCCGGTTCGCTAAGTACAGCGATAGGCTCTTTGCTTTTATTGAGATGACGTTCAATTAAATGCTTTGCCAACACGACAATATCGCCTGGACGTTGACAAAGTGGACGCCACATCAACGGAAATACATTTAATCGATAATATAAATCTTCTCTAAACTGGTGCTTAGCCACAGCCTCTTTTAAATCACGGTTACTGGTAGCCAAAATACGCACATCCAGCTTAATAGTTTTGCGACCACCTAAACGTTCAACTTCGCGTTCTTGTAATACGCGTAGTAACTTAGCCTGTAGGCCTAAATCCATCTCAGTGATTTCATCAAGTAAAATTGTGCCACCTTGTGCTTGCTCAAATTTACCCGGACAAGCTTGAATCGCACCAGTAAACGCGCCTTTCTCGTAGCCAAATAATGTAGCTTCGAGCATATTTTCAGGGATCGCAGCACAGTTTATTGCGACGAATGGCTGCTCTGCGCGATCTGATTTATCATGGATAAAGCGTGCGAGTACTTCTTTACCTGAGCCACTAGGACCAAGCACCATCACACTGGCATCCGATTTAGCAACCCGACTTGCAAGTTCTAATAGCTGAATACTACTCGGATCAGCGACAATCGGGCCATCTGTTTCTTTTTCTGGCTCAGGTAGATAGCGGCTTACCATATTAAGTAGCACTTCGGGCGCAAACGGTTTGGCCATATAGTCAATTGCCCCTAACCGCATAGCCTCAACAGCATCATCAATAGTCGCATACGCTGTCATCATTAAAACCGGTAGATCAGGGTAATTAAGATTAATGCTGCGCAGTAAATCAAGACCACTCATCGCGCCCATTTGCACATCGCTCACGACCAGCGAAAAGCTGTCTTTTTTAAGTAGCACCATAGCTTGCTCGGCACTGTCAGCCGCAACGCAATCTATTCCAGACATTTCAAGCGTATCAATCAAGGCTTCACGAAGCCCTGCATCATCTTCAACCACTAAAATCGTGTTGTTCATATTGCCTCCGCCGATGTTGACTTTGTACAAATAGGTAACAGTAAACTAAAGCAGGCTCCGCCTTGAGCATTGTTCGTTACTTCAACTCGTCCTTGGTGTGCATTTGCGACTGAACTAACCACCGCTAAGCCTAAACCTGTGCCTTGGCTTCGCGTAGTAAAAAATGGTTCAAATAATTTATCAAGTAAGCTTAAATCGACCCCAGGGCCATTATCACTTACAGTAATACACACTAGCTCGGGGTCACTCGCATCCCGCTGCGCACTTAATTGAACGAGTGCATTACTGCCAATGACTTGAATACTATTGTGAATAAGGTTTTGAATGGCACTGGCAAGCGCAGTTTTATTGCCCATTATCTCGATATCAGGCTCAGGTAAACTGACCTGAAGTTCACTATTATTAAGTGCGACCATAGCATCAGCGCCAGTTTTCACTTCAGTTAATAATTGCTGCATGGAAACATGTTCAACAACTTGCTGATCGCCACTTTTTGCGAACAACAACATATCGTTTACTTGGGTTTCGAGATCTTTTAAACGCGACATTAACTTAGTATGAAAATTGCCTCGAGAGCTTTCGGGTAACCGCTTTGAACCTAAATTAGCGGCATACAAAATCGCAGCAGACAGTGGTGTTCGCACTTGATGTGCCAAAGATGCCACCATTTTACCCAATGCACTTAAACGCTGCATATGTGCAACGCGTGTTTGTAGACGACGCGTTTCGGTTAAGTCAGTCATTAAGATTAATTGCCCTGGCTCTGGCGCTAATGCCGTTATTTCTAACTTAATTAAGCGTCCATCTTTTAGCGATACTTCATGGCCATCATCTTGTTGGGGCCGAAACGAGCGCTGGATCACACTGAACCACTTTTCACCTTCGAGTGGTTCCCCTAACATGTCTGTTGCGATTTGATTAGCTTTAGCGATCAAACCGCGACCATCAAGCACCACAACACCCGCAGGCATTGTATCTACTAAATGACTTAACCAACTGGCTTGCTGGCGTAATTCACTTAACTCACCAATGTACTCTTCTTGCAGTAAGCATGGGTTATACTGGGTCGCTGTGATAAATTGTGGTTTTAAGACATTAGCTAAGGCCATAATGCATTCTCGTTTACAGGATCTAACTAGCTAAATGCACAAATTGTACCAACAATTATATTGATTAATTTCATTTGCTTAGCGTATAAATAACGCGACAAAAAAATGACAAACTAAAATAAGCAAAGCAAGGAGACACTATGAATTCAACAAATTTATGTCGCTGCTCTTGGCTCGATACCAGTAAAGATGACTATGTTGCCTATCACGATGATGAATGGGGGATCCCAGTATATGATGACCAAACACTTTTTGAGTTTATTACTCTGGAATCAGCACAAGCAGGATTAAGTTGGTATACGATTTTAAAGAAACGTGATGGCTATCGTCGTGCATTTTTGGATTTTGATGTAGAAAAAGTCGCACAAATGAACGAGCACGATGTTGAACGATTAATGCTTGATGAAACAATTATACGTAATCGTTTAAAAATTGTAGCAACTATAAATAACGCCAAACGTTTTATTGAAATTCAGCAAGAATTTGGCAGCTTCAGTAACTATCAATGGCAGTTTGTAGGTGGTAAGCCGTTAGTGAATGAGTTAGATAAACTTAGTGACTACCCTGCAATTACAGAGGCCTCAACTGCATTTGCAAAAGATTTAAAAAAACGGGGATTTAAGTTTTTAGGTCCAACCACAGTGTACGCCCATATGCAGGCCTGTGGTATGGTGAATGATCATAGTAATGATTGTTTTAGAAAAGCAGAGATTATTGAAAAATACTAGGTGAAAGGTGCTAGGTGCTAGAAAATCTTCTCTTTGCGCAATTAATCTTGTAGGCGCGGGTTTATCCCGCGCAATTAAAATGTATTCACAAAGAGGTTAAGAGTGCGCTGCGCTTATGAGGTAAAAAAAAGTATCAGATTTTAGGGTATTCGAAGCTCATTGCTCGAAGCCCGTGGCATTTTTTCTTCTCATTTACCCTCATTGTTTTCTCTTTGTGCAAAAAGTTTTTAGTGATTTATTCACTACAGCCCCCCCCCCCGAATTAAAGATGGTGAGCGCGTCAGCAAGCTTAACGCCTATGGGTAATGACGAAGCCCATTCTAAAGGTGTAATTACCATCGTACTTGGTTAATTTCTGCCTAAAACCTGCTACCTGACACCTAAAAGCTGCTCTTAGCTGTTAATCTCGTGATAGGTTATATTTTTTCATTTTTTCAACTAAGGTTGTGCGGCGTACACCCAAGATCTCCGCAGCACGCGCTACGACATAATCATAACGCTCTAAGGCCTGAGTGATCAGGCTAATTTCCAGCTCAGCTAAATAATCTTTTAGCTCAATCCCTTCGTCGGGTAAAAGGTCTGCTGATGGCTGAATTGCTTCAACTTCTGGCTCATCGTCGTAATCACTAAAACCAGTACTGAAAATATCATTGAAAGCATCACGCTCCATAAGCTCTTCGGGATATTGTGGTTCATAAGCATCAACTTCAATATAACGATATTTTGCTGGTAGGTCTGGAATATCAACCACTTTATCTGGCAGCATGATCACCATACGCTCAACTAAGTTAGCTAACTCGCGAATATTACCCGGCCATGTATGCTCTTTTAAACTATCAATTGCGCGCTCGGTAAATTTAGCGGTAGTACCACTTTGCTCATTAATACGGCGCATTAGCTCTTTTAATAATAATGGAATATCATCAGCACGTTCTGCAAGTGATGGGTTTTCGATAGGAAAAACATTGAGTCGATAATATAAATCTTCGCGGAAACTTCCTTGCTCTATCATTTTTTCAAGATCACGGTGTGTTGCAGCAATCACCCGCACATCCGCTTGAATTGGTTTTGTACCACCAACCCGCTCATAGCTGCGCTCTTGTAACACTCGTAATAACTTTACTTGCATTTGCAGCGGCATATCGCCAATTTCATCTAAAAAAAGCGTCCCACCTTGGGCAAGTTCAAAGCGGCCTTTACGCGCTGAAATAGCACCAGTGAACGCGCCTTTTTCATGACCAAACAATTCACTTTCTAACAGCTCCGCAGGTATCGCCCCACAGTTAACGGGTACAAATGGCCCTGTATTACGTTTTGATAGTAAATGAACATTACGAGCAACCACTTCTTTACCAGTACCTGATTCGCCTAAAATTAATACATTAGCGTCCGTTTTAGCAACTTGTTCAATTAAAAAGCGTACATCTTTAACCGCTTCAGTTTCACCAACTAAGCCATCAAAGGTTTTGTGCGGTTTTGCGTGTTTATGCTCATTTGGTAACATCCGTTGATACTGTTGGCAATCATGCAGTAATTGAGTCGTTACATCATGGTTAAAAGGTTCACAGATAAGGCCAACTACATTGGCAATGCTCAACAGTGATTTAAGGGTTTCACCAATTAATAGAAATGGTATTGTTGGATGGCGCTTGATCACGCTCTCATGATCTAAACTTTGTAATGCGCCGAGGATCACCATACATGACTGCTTTTGGTATTTTTCACATTCTTGTTCAAGGCTTGCATCATCAAGCAGTTGCACTGCCTCACCAATAAAGGTAAGCGCAGCATGTAAACCAATCGCACGATTATTATTATTATCTAAGATCAAGATCATTATTTAGCGAACCACAGTTACTACAAGCTATTAATAATTTAAATTGTAAGCGAGTTTGACAGGGATGCAAGCACTAAGCGGCAGTTTTTTGACAACCATGCCAAAAAATAGACGCTTAGCTAATTGCAAGTAATACTTAAGAATTACCGCAGTATCTTTAATATTAAAGCAAGCCTAAAATAGATTCAGCCGATTGGTTGGCTTGTCCACGCAGTGCAACTGACGCTTGTGCTAAAATATCATTTGATACTTGCTGTGAAACCGCCTGAGCATAATCGGTATCTTGAATTCGACTTTGGCTCGCGGCAATATTTTCTTGCTGAGTTCCTAAGCCTTTAATGGTACTTGCCAAAGTATTTTGAAAAGCACCAAGTTCAGCTCGCTGGGCGTTAATTTCGTCCGCCGCTTGGTCACTAATATCAATTGCAGCTTGAGCACCTGCTTGAGTAGAAATATCAATTGTTGATATTACTGATGCAAAACTACCGTCCGAAGGAATAATCGTTTGATTTGCATTCGCATCTGGACCAACTTGAAACGACACCGACTGACCATCAAACATAGGTTTTCCTGCAAAATTAGCATTTTCAAACGTCTCTGTAATTTGACTTTGTAACTGCACTACTTCTTCTTGCAAAGCAGCACGGTCATTATCATTTAATGCCCCATTACCTGCTTGGATAGATAATTCACGAATACGCGAGACAGCATCGTTGACACCCGACAAGTTTGACTCGGTCGCTTGCGAATAAGAAATACCATCATAGGCATTATTCACCGCTTGGCTGTAACCGTCTTGCTGGGAGGTTAATCTATTAATTATTTGTAATGCAGCGGCATCATCTGCCGCAGAGTTGACTTTTTTACCCGTAGCAAGTTGCTCTGCAAGCTTGTTACTGGTTTGCTGTGTTTGGTTTAAAAAACTAGTTGCTGGTGATTGAATTTTCATAACAGGCTCCGACACGCTGATTGGTTAAATTATAGCTTAATTTGCCAAATTTTGCACTTTGTACCATTGTTTAATTAAATTAACTTGGCATCGTGCTTGCTAACCTACTCTGTTAATAGGTAAAGTACTGAGCAGTGTATTAAATTTCACTTTTTGCGTATTTAATTTTTTACTATAACTACGCCAATGATAAATAACTTGGGTAAAACTATGTTCGATAACAAAACAATTTTAATTACCGGTGGTACCGGATCATTCGGTAAAAAATACGTAAAAACGTTACTTGAGCGATACAAGCCAAAAAAAATAATTATTTTCTCTCGTGATGAGTTAAAACAATTTGAAATGCAGCAAGACTTTGATCAACCATGTATGCGTTACTTCATCGGTGATGTACGCGACAAAGACCGCTTACGCCGTGCAATGCGTGGAGTAAATTACGTTATTCATGCTGCAGCTCTTAAACAGGTCCCTGCCGCAGAATATAACCCGATGGAATGCATCAAAACTAACATCAATGGTGCGGAAAATGTCATTGATGCTGCCTTAGATAATAATGTTGAAAAAGTCATTGCGCTTTCTACTGATAAAGCAGCCAACCCAATTAATTTATATGGTGCGACAAAATTAGCATCCGATAAATTGTTTGTTGCCGCTAATAATATTGCCGGTGGTAATCGCACCACATTTTCAGTTGTTCGCTACGGTAATGTAGTCTGCTCGCGCGGTTCAGTAGTGCCTATTTTCCAAAAGTTTATTGACCAAGGCCGCGACCATATCCCTATCACCCATGAAGAAATGACCCGCTTTTGGATAAGCCTACAACAAGGTGTTGATTTTGTTTTAACTAACTTTGAGAGGATGTTAGGGGGAGAAATTTTTGTTCCCAAGATCCCATCAATTCGTATTACAGATTTAGCAACAGCTATGGCACCAAACCTGCCACAAAAAAATATTGGTATTCGCCCGGGTGAAAAATTACATGAGGTGATGTGCCCTTCTGATTTGTGTTTTGATACCTACGAATTTGATGATCATTTTGTGATTGCACCTGGTATTAAATTTAGTAGTCGCAGCAATAGTTTTGATACAAACGCATTAAATGAGCGCGGTAAAAAAGTTGAAGTCGGGTTTGAGTATAGTTCTTTAAGTAACCCCCACTTTTTGACAATAGAAGAAATAGCAGCTTTTAATATTCAGGCACTTTTATGATCCCATATGGAAAGCAATCTATTGACCAAGCAGATATTGATGCGGTACTCAATGTTTTACAATCTGACTGGCTCACGCAAGGTCCTAAAGTACCTGCATTTGAAGCTGGCATTGCTAGTTACTGTAAAGTAAAGCATGGCATTGCAGTAAATAGTGCAACATCGGCGTTACATATCGCATGCCTAGCATTAGGCGTTGGAGAAAACGATATAGTCTGGACATCTCCTATTTCTTTTGTAGCATCAAGTAATTGCGCACTTTATTGTGGTGCTAAGATTGACTTTGTTGATATTGACTTAGATACCGGCAACATGTCGATTAAGGAACTTGAGCAGAAGCTGATCCTAGCAGAAAAAAATAACTGCTTACCTAAAGTTGTCATACCGGTACACTTGGCGGGTCAATCATGCGATATGCAAGCCATTCATCAGCTCGCTACTAAATATGATTTTAAAATTATCGAAGATGCCTCTCACGCCATTGGTGCTAAATATTTAGATAAACCTGTTGGTAATTGTGAGTTTTCAGATATTTGCGTATTCAGCTTTCATCCTGTGAAAATCATCACGTCAGCTGAAGGCGGTATGGCGGTTACAAATGATGATAATTTAGCAAAGCGTTTAAAACGATTAAGAAGCCATGGGATCACATCAGATGAAAGTGAAATGACCGATGCAAGTCATGGACCTTGGTACTATCAGCAAATCGAGCTTGGCTTTAATTATCGTATGACTGATTTACACGCAGCGTTAGGGCTTAGCCAACTAAGTAAAGTTGACGAATTTGTTAAGCAGCGACATCACCTTGCTAAAATATATGATACACATCTTGATTTAAATTTGGTTCGTCCATTACAGCAAATTGATACCTGTTATTCCGCTTATCACTTGTACATAATTCAACTAAATAATAGCAATACAACTCGTCATAAAAACGCTGTAACTCAGCTTCGAGCAGCTGGGATCATTGGCCACGTTCATTATATTCCAATACATTTACAGCCATACTATCAAACTCTAGGCTTTAAGGTTGGTGACTTCCCTAATGCTGAAAAATATTATCAAGGTGCTATCACCCTTCCTCTTCATCCATCGTTGAAAGAGCAAGAAGTGCATTTTGTACTGAACACTCTACAGCAAATCTTAAATTAAAGTTTTCAACCTTTTTGACGATATAAACATATTATTTAATGAACCTTGAGGCAACTATGTTACAAACTCACCCGACTTTCAAACTTGCTTTTATTGGCGGGGGTAACACGTCAGCTGTTGGTTATGTGCACTTTTGCGCAGCTCACATGGATCATAAATTTCAAGTTGTTGCCGGTGCCTTTTGTCGTAATCAAGAAAATAATCAAGCTACAGGTATTCATTGGGGGATCCCAGCAGAACGTGTTTACGCAGATTGGAAAGAAATGGTCGAAGCTGAAAAGGGTCACATTGATGCTTTTGTAGTGCTCACTCCAACACCACATCATTTAGAAGTTTTACAGTATTTATTCGAAAAAAAATTACCCGTAATCTGTGAAAAAGCGATGGTTTGTGGACCACGAGAAATTGCAACTCTTCGCCCTTATTATGATCCAAAGAAACAATTTTTAGCTGTTACTTTTAACTACAGTGGCTATGCAATGGTACGTGAGTTAAAGCATTTAATAAATTCAGGAAAGCTGGGAACAATTCAAAAAATTCACTTAGAAATGCCGCAAGAAGGCTTTCGCCGCCCCCCCGATATCGCGGGAAAAACATCACAACCGCAGGCGTGGCGTCTGCGAGATGCTGAAGTACCAACCATTTGCTTAGATTTAGGTGTTCACCTTCATCACCTAAGTAGCTTTTTATTGGGTGAGGAACCAACTCACACATTAGCTGAATTTAGTAACCACTCTCAATATGCTAATTTAGTCGATGACGTACAAATGCTAGTAAAGTATGCCAGTGGCGTCAAAGGCAGCATGTGGATGTCAAAAACGGCTATTGGTCATCGTAACGGTTTACAGATCAGAGTGTATGGAGATACCGGAAGTGCTAAATGGTTACAGCTCAACCCCGACGAGTTAGAACTAAATTTTAATGATGGTAGGCGAGAGATATTAGACCGAGCGGGTCAGTGCGACTACGCCCACCAATTTAGATATAACCGCATGAAACCAGGCCACCCCACTGGTTTTGTAGAAGCATTTGCAAACTTATACAGCGACATCGCTGAAGATTTACAATGTTTTCAACTAGGGCAAGAAAATAACCAACCATACGTATTTGGTTTAGAACACGCCGCAGATGGCTTAAAGTTATTTGCTGCTGCTAAACGTTCGACACAAACACTTGGCTGGGAAAGCGTGTAATACGCTTAATTACAACTCTCTAGATATGCCTGCTTGATACTCGGTTTATGGATTTTACCCATTTCGGTTTTTGGCAGTCTTTTCATCTCAAACAAAATTCGCGGTTGCTGATAGTCAGTAAGTTCTTTGAATAAATGCATTTGCAACTGCATTTTTGCATTCACTGGCGCAGTATCATTACAAACAAAAGATAATAAAATGACTTCTCCAAATTTATCATCACTTACTCCAAAAGCCGCACACTCAGCAATCCAAGGTAAGTAATTAGTTACCAACTCAATATCGCTCGGGTAAACATTGATCCCGCCCGATTTAATAACTTCTTTTGTTCGACCAACATAATAAAGATAATTATCATCATCCAAATAACCAAGGTCACCAGTAAAAAAATAACCATCACTGTCGTAACTCTGCGCAGTTTGCTCTGGTAAGTTATAATATTGTGCAAACGCAGTTGGTGAGCGACAAGCTATTTCACCGATATTACCATTAGACAAAGTATTACGTTCAGCATCACATATTTTTATTTTCAGATTTGGTAAAGGCTTACCTACACTATTGATCGGTACATTCGGCTCGGTTATATCAAAATCACTGATCACCCCCATTTCTGATGCCCCATAACATTCATGAAAACGGCAATTCAAGGCTGATAACAGTGACTTTTTGTCGTCGCTTTCAAGCGTTGCAGAAGATGATACAACACACTTCAAGCTTGTTAACTGCGCTTTTGCTAACTCTGGGATCAAGGCCTTTAGTTGACTTGAAACAGCAAATAAAAAACTAATTTTATGAGTATTGATTGCATCAAGCCAAGCATTAACTGAGAACTTGGGTAAAATAACTACACTTGCGCCCAACATTAGTGGCATCAGTAAAGAGCGCTGTGCAAGTGAATGATATAAAGGTGTTGAAACCAACACAACATCGCTTTTATCTAATTGGTAATACTGAGCCGTCGCATCAAATGCGCGAACAATTTTAGTCGCTTGAGTAAATACTATTGGCTTAGGTTGACCAGTAGAACCTGAAGTCATGGTAAGAATATAAGGTAAATTGATATTTTCTACTGGAAACTCATCATATTGCGCCGTGGATGCAGACATTACATTGACCAAATCAATCAAGTTATCACTATTGCCACCTATCGTAATTATATTGTCGGAAGCTAAAACATCATTATTAACAAGTTGTTCAGCCACACTTATCCATGCTATAGCATACTCGCAATCAGCTACTTGTAACGCTTTTGATAAAGCCTGTCCTTTAAGAGTTAGTGGTAATGGCGCAAGCGCAATACCCAGTTTAGCCGCAGCTAATAAACAATATGTAAACTCGAGGTTATTTGGACAAAATAACGCAACTTTATGTCCTTGCTTAATTCCTAACTGAGTCAGGCCAGCAGCTAAAGAATCAACCTTATTTATTAGTTGTTGGTAGTTAATTTGGGTCTGTTGATATATACACGCAATTTTCTCAGGTTGAGTAACCGTATGTGATTGAACAAGCTGGTATATATTTTTATTGTGCATTTGGGTCCCACATTACAAAATTAAACTTCTCATCGGCCAAAGGAAATAACTGTTGCGTTACTTTATATTCTTTTGAATGTATTGGTATTGCCACAAATCCCATATAGCTATTTAGCAAATTTACAAATTTGTTGTCTTTGTGGATCACCGCAAGCCAAATAGCATTGGGATGACTCGCTTTACAAAACTCAAGTTGCCATTGTAAGGCGA
Source organism: Pseudoalteromonas sp. SR44-8 (assembly GCF_014163635.1). Classification (NCBI taxonomy): domain Bacteria; kingdom Pseudomonadati; phylum Pseudomonadota; class Gammaproteobacteria; order Alteromonadales; family Pseudoalteromonadaceae; genus Pseudoalteromonas; species Pseudoalteromonas sp. SR44-8. The sequence continues at coordinate 30,784 of NZ_JACJDS010000006.1, read as the reverse complement.
TCATAGCTATGGGCAAGGAAAGATCTTGATTACAAGAAAACCAGCCGCCATATAAATACTTATCTTTATATAAATTATGCCAGATATACAAACTTTGAGATTGCCTACTGCCTTCTCGCTCTGTAATCACAAAGTTAAAACGTGATTGATTAAACCACCATAAATAATGTTCCAATGGCTTAATAGCATTCTGCACAGTCATTCTCACGCTATTGCTAGGTAAGTTTCTAGCCGATAAATAACTATTTATATGGGTATCATCAACTTGGCAAACAACCAAATTATCTGTTAATTCAGTCTTTACTTCGCAGTGCTGCTCAGCAATAGCAAAACAATTTGTTGATATCTTCTCACCGACAAGAGCTTTAGCTATTCGCCGTGCCCCCTCGCCATCAACCGATACTTTTCTTTTGGCTACCAGCAATTGTAATCTTGGTAATTGACTAAGAGCGATATCAATTAACTCTCCTAATCGCAAAAAATCATCAATAGAAACATCATTAATATGGAGGTAGTGACCTAACCACTCCAAGATATCAATATCATTAGTCTGGTTATCCTCAAGAGAAAAAGTAATCGCTGGTGTTTTAGTCGCAGCACATTCATAAAAAGAGGTGCCTAATGCACCCACAAAAAGTGAGGCTCTTTCATAATACTCTTTCAGGCAAGTTACATTCTCTAAAATATTAATATTTGGAAACTCTTGCCCAATAGCATACATAGTATCTTTATTCGTTGCATAGGGACCTATCACTATATCAAAAAGAACATTTGCTTGAATGGCTCTTGGTAATCCATCAAAGATTCTTTTTAGAATAAAAAGATCACCACCGCCACCTAATGAAAATAAAACTCGAACGGGAAGATCTGACTCCGAAGAGTGCTTTTCAACGGTACGATATGTGGGATCTAAAATACAATAATTCGGGCCTAAAAGACGAACGCAATCAGTCGGTACTAGCGATTCATAACGGCTCTTTGTATTCGGTCCTACCCATTTATAATCAATCAAAAAATCGCAAGTATGTTGTCGCTCGTTATCATCAATAACGGTTAAGGTAAAACCGGATTTCTTTATCAACTGCTCGTATTCATGCGGTAAAGTATAACTATCAACTATTAAATGCGATAAACTATTCTGATGCATATAATTAATTGTTAAAAGTGCGTCCTCTTCATAATTTTGCCAATGAACATCAGCCACTTTAAAATCTGCATACAGCGTTTGGCTAAACTGACATAAATCATCAAGAATTATGTGGACACCTAATTGATGCTGTTTTAATGCAGAAGCCAAATGTTTCATTCGCATTAAATGACCAATGCCATTGTCTTGCTTATTAGTGATACGAATTGCAAACATAATTATTGCTTTGCCATAACCATATCAACAAATCCACTCACATAATTCGTCTTTGGATCAAGCAATTCCTGAGGTTCAATTTTTATACCGAAAGTCAATTCAATCTGCATTACTAATGTCAGAATCTCAAATGAATCCAAAGCTATATCATCCTTGAATGAAAGCTCTAAAATATTATCAATATCAACAGCGCAACCTCTGTCTGTAAAAAACTGATATAAAAAGTTAATAAGTTGATTTTTCATTAATGAGAACCTTTTGGAATACAATACAAAACGGTGCTTAACCCTAAATGTTCATGTACTCGTAAATACATATCGTAATTAGGCTGCAATTGATCGATAAATTGAGGGAGTTCCCATAAATCTTTCGGTTTATGGTAAACACAAATAGCTAGCACAGGCTGTTGGGTTTGAATTAAACTTTTGGCACCTTCAAGAGCAGCTAATTCGGCCCCCTCTATGTCCATTTTTATATAGTTTATATCCATAGCTTGACAAGTTGAGTCTAAATCAACAACAGATACTGAAGAATCATTTATAACTTCACTTTGTATAATATTGCTGGAGCTTGTTTGCCCTTGATTAAAATTAAGTAAATCAACACATTTCCAAACCCCCGAAGGGAATGCTTGAAAAGAAATTTCAGGATTATTTTTCTTTAGCCTGTTTTGTGTATTTGTAAGTGTTTGATAATTATTTGTATCGGGTTCAAATGAGGAAATATGCTCAAGTGTTATAATATTTTTTTTATGAAGTTCTACAAACGCCTCTACTGTATCCCCAGTATAAGCACCACAATCGATAAAACGAATTGGTGATTGAAAATTGAAAGGTATATCATCTGGGAAGTACTCAATTTTTCTATCCGGTTCAGGGTAGTCATCAATAGAAAGGGATGCCCTAAAAGCACACAATTTATCTAATATATTTTTACTTTTATCATCCCCCAAACGCGCTCGTAACCACTTAATACTTGGTAAATTCAACATATCATGATGACTTGTGCGCATCCATAAATGCTCTAGCTGTGCATATTCCTTAAACACTTCTGGGAACTCTCGTGCAGCCTCAAAAAAGCCAAGAACATTATTATAACCGAGCTCTTGTAGGCGCTCTTTGATTTGCCCTCTATTAGAGTTAACTAACGGCGTTACTGCAACAATGACTGTCATATTACGATCAGCTGTATGCTCATCAAAAATAGGTAAATTATACTTCATCTGGCTAACTAAACGTTGATCGATCCACCCATTAACTTGTAGCTTTTGCTTTACTAAAATTCTATAAAAACATTCTCCAAAATGACCCGCTCCGTAAATTAGATAGTTCATTTAATCGCTCCAACGTGATGCCAAGTCAAAGGCATACCTTTTTTAATCGCTTTCGTTGCGAGTCTGCCCGTTATAAATCCTAAATCCTTTGGCATCAGCTCACCTACACCAGGCCTTAGATTGACCACATTCTCTTTGTTCAAAACTTCACCAGCAGCAATATCCCTCACTGCAAATAGGCAACGCCTTGCTTTACTGGGCTCACTAGGGAAATGTACACTGCCAATAGCCAACTCAACTTGCCTAACTCCTTGAACTAAATCTTCAAGTTCATCTGGTGTCATGGAAAAAAAGCTATCAGCCGTTTCATCTTCTTTACTCATCACAAAATGCTTTTCTATAATTGTCGCCCCCATAGCTACAGAGGCGACAGGTATATGGTTACCTAATGTGTGATCCGATAAGCCTATTGGTACTTTAAAAACATCTGCTAAATGAGGGATTGTTTTTAAATTAATGCTTTGCGGGGGAGCTGGGTAGCTACTTGTACATTTCAATATAGCTAAATCTGTTACTCCTGCTTGGTGAGCAACTTTCACAGCTTCGTCAATCTCAGCAAGCGTTGCTCCACCTGTTGACATAATCACCGGCTTTCCAGTCGCAGCAACTTTTCGAATGAGGTCATGATCGATCAACTCTGGCGAAGCTATTTTATATGCAGGTGAATCAAAAGATTCCAATAAATCGACTGCAGAATCATCAAATGGTGAAGAAAAAATAGTGATACCGATTTCATTCGCCAGCTGAATTAAAGGGGCGTGAAAATCCCATGGCATATATGCCCCTTCGTATAAATCATATAAATATTGTCCTTGCCATGGACCTGTTGCTTCAAAATGCGGTAATTTACAATCCATTGTTAAAGTATCTGCGCGGTAAGTTTGTAACTTTATCGCATCAGCTCCGGCCTCTTTTGCGGCTCTAACTAACGCTTTCGCCTGCTCTAAATTTTGACCATGGTTTGCTGACATTTCGGCAATAATATACACAGGATGACCTGGCCCAATTTTTCTACCATCGATGGTAATTTCAGAATTAAACGCCATTTGCGCCCCTTAAATTGCACTGTCAAAAAATCATTAAATCAAAGCAAATTTCATACCTAATTATCTACAATAGCTTACAATTTGATAAACTATATTGATCCAAAAGGATTTTAACTTTTAAGTTATGTGCAAGAGTGTAATGATTTGCTATATTTATCTCAATAATAATTACGATTACCAGTGACCATGTCTGATGTATTAATAATAATTCAAGCACGTATGACATCAACCAGATTGCCTGCCAAAGTGATGTTGCCGCTGTGTGGCAAACCAGTGTTACAAATTATGCTTGAACGCTTACCAAACTGGCACGATCAAATCATTGTCGCAACAACTAATGATGGCACTGAGCAGCCTATCTTGGATTTATGCACACAGCTGAATATTAAAACCTACCAAGGGGATACACAAGACGTACTAAGCCGCTATTATCTGGCTGCTAAACATTATAATGCTCAATCATCTACAACCATAGTTAGGCTAACGAGTGATTGTCCACTGATTGATGAAGAGCTATGTAACAAAGTGATTAATGAAAGAGTGACTCAAACCTATGACATGGTTAATTTAGGTCCTCATAGTGGTTACCCTAGAGGACTTGACTGCTGCGCATTTTCATTTGATTTACTAGAGAATACCCATCTAAAAGCAACATCACCGGACGATCGTGAGCATGTTACGTTAGGCATGGCAAAATTTAATACTATAACGACTCACACATTCAGTGCGTATGAAGATTATAGCCACTTTCGCCTAACACTTGATGAACCAGACGATTACAAAGCAATTACCGCTGTTTATGAGCATTTTTTGAATAAAGTAGATTTTTCCTATAATGATTTAATAAAAACATTAAAGGAAAACCCTCACATCACCGATATAAATAAACATGTAGAGCAAAAATCTACTTAAGTTAGGCATAATAATTGTATGTCATTGAACATTATATTTATGACTACCAAAGAATTAGAGAATATTAAATGAATCCAAAAACAATATTAGTTACCGGTGCAACTGGCTATAAAGGAACTGTACTGGTTCCAAAACTACTGGCTTTAGGCCATCGCGTAATCGCGTTTGACATCCAATGGTTTGGTAATTTTTTGCCCTCTCATGACAACCTCTCAGTCATTAAAGGTGACGTACGCGACACTGATACGATTAACTTAGACGGTGTGGATTCTATTATTCATCTTGCTTCTATCGCAAACGATCCCTGTGGTGATTTAAACCCTAAATTAACATGGGAAGTGAGTGCGTTAGCAACTATGCGCTTAGCCGATAAAGCAAAGCGCTGTGGAATAAAACAGTTTATTTATGCGTCATCGGGTAGCGTATACGGCGTTAAAGATGAAGAGCAAGTAACTGAGGACTTAACGCTTGAGCCTATTTCTGAATACAACAAAACGAAAATGGTTGCAGAGCGTGTACTTCTTAGTTATGCCGACGACATGGCGGTACAAATTGTACGCCCAGCAACTGTATGCGGTTTATCTAAACGAATGCGCTTAGATGTTTCTGTCAATATGCTGACAATGCAAGCTCTAAAAAATGGAAAAATCACAGTGTTTGGCGGCGATCAAGTCAGACCAAATATTCATATTGACGATATTACTGATCTCTATATTTATATGCTGGATAATCCAGAGAAAGTCTCTGGTGTCTTTAATGCAGGGTTTGAAAATATCTCAATTATGGATATAGCAAAAATGGTACAGGCTAAAATAGCATGTGAGATTGAGGTTACTCCTTCAAATGACCCTCGTTGTTACCGTATTAATTCAGATAAGTTACTATCTACCGGTTTTACACCCAATAAAAATGTCGACACAGCCATTACCGAAATTATTACAGCTTACAAACAAGACTTACTTAAAGATGAAGACCATTTTTACAACCTTAAATGGATGCAAAGAGAAGTTTTATGACTAACAACCAATCTGCAACCACTATAGCCAAGGATTCAGTGAAAAACCTGACAACAAACTATGTGAACACCCTAACGGATGTATTAAAACAGTTAGATAGTGAACAAGTTAAGAGTCTTGTTGATACCTTACTTACTATGAAGGCAAATAACGGCACTTTATATTTATGTGGCAATGGCGGCTCAGCAGCAAATGCAATCCACCTTGCAAATGACTTTACATTTGGTATTAGCCCAGAAGGTAATGCATTAAAAGTTGAAGCATTACCAGCAAACAGCTCTGTTTTAACTTGCCTAGGCAATGACATTGGTTATGAAAATATTTTTGCACATCAGCTAAAAGTTAAAGCAAACAGCAATGATATTTTACTTGTTTTATCTGGTAGCGGTAACTCTGAAAATATAATTAGAGCGACTCAACAAGCACTCGACATTGGCATGAAAACAGTGGGCATTTTAGGATTTTCTGGCGGTAAAGTTAAGCCGATGCTTGACCAAGTTTTCCATTTCGAAGTCCAAGATATGCAGATATCAGAAGATACTCAAGTTATTGTCGGGCATATCTTAATGAAAGCTCTATACAATGCATTACGTGAGGCTAATTAATGACCACCATTGTCTACGGAATTACAGCCTCAACAGAAATGTTTATCCGATCAGAATATAATACTGACAATAATATTTTTGCTTGTACAAATGGTGGCGAATCATACAAAGGCACGCCTGCAAAATCATTAGAAGAATTATCAAAACTAGAAAAAAAACAAACGCTCCAAGTAGTAATTTGTTCTGAATTTGTCTTTGATATCTTACAATCTTTAAATAAAATTGGTATTACCACTAATCAATGTTCTTTTTTTAACCACATGAGCGGTAAGCTCATTCCTTGTATACAAATGCAATTTGATATTGATACTAAATCAACGTTATATGCTTTTTATGATCTCTCTTATAATTTGCCCTGCTTTGATGTAACTACTTTTATCGTTTTAGCTGAAATAGAACGAAAAAAACAAAATAAAAAAAATATTCAATTTGTAATTATCCCTAGCCATAGTGACGATACTCCAGGATTAAATGTATATCACGATAACGTTGATGCTAAATGGCGTATCGAAAAGGTTATTAAACCCATGTTTAATTGTCTTGCCTCATGCATAGGTATTGATCAGCCGATTTCGCAAAGTAGCCTTGTATACTATAAAAGCTTGAACCCTAGCATATATCCAAATAACTACTTTCAAAACCCTAGACAAGCAGCTGGAGATTTTAAATTATTAAAATCTTATGCCGAGCAAAATATTAAATTAAGTAACTTAGCACCTCCACAACAAGCTTATACTATTGTTAATGACTTCATAAGACATTACGTGGGCAAAAAAAAGCTAATAACAATTACATTGAGAGAATATTGGGCAAATTCCGAGCACAGAAATAGCAATACAACGGCATGGCTTGATTTTGCATTATCACTAGACCTCAATGAATACTTTCCGCTAATTATTAGAGATACTTATAAAGTAAGTGAGCCCCTTGAAGAAAAATATCAATCGCTTACAACGTATCCCCTTGCAGCTGTAGATTTAAGTATCAGGCTCGCCTTATACCATGAAGCGTATATAAATATGGGTGTTGACAGTGGTCCTCTTTATCCGATTAGCTATCTTGAAGGGGCTCGCTCAATCATTTTTAGATGGTGTTCGAATGATATTCCAAATCTATCAGACAGAACAAATAGCATGCACGGCTTTGAAGTTGGAAAAAATCATTACTTTAATGATAATGAATTTCAAATAAATGCATGGATGGATGATTCATTTGAAAATATTCAAACTCAATTTTCTCTTCTTGAGAATAAAATAAATAAGGCGGCAATCTAAACTATGAATGACTCATCAATTTTAGTTTTAGGAAGCAATTCATTTTCAGGGGCATCATTTTGTGCGCATATGCTAAAAAATGATCAGCAAATTGTTGCTGTTAGTCGCTCATCAGAACCTAATTCAGCATTACTACCATATAGTTGGCAAAAAAATGCAGATAAATTGCAATTTAGCCAACTGGATATAAATCATCATCTGCAAAAAATTATTGATATTGTTAAACAGAAAAAAATTAAAAAAATTTATAACTTTGCTGCACAAAGCATGGTTGGTCAAAGCTGGCAACATCCTGAACATTGGTTTATGACTAACACTGTTTCAACGATCAAGTTACACAATTCTCTCCGACAATTAGATTTCCTTGAAAAATACATCCATATATCAACTCCCGAAGTTTATGGTAGTTGTAACGGATTAGTACCAGAGCATACTAATTATCAACCCAGTACACCATATGCAGTCTCCCGTGCTGCTGCAGATATGAGTCTACATACATTTGCAGATGTTTATGACTTTCCAGTGGTATTTACACGAGCTGCCAATGTTTATGGTGAAGGCCAACAGCTTTATCGCATAATCCCTCGTACTATTTTATATGCCCTACTAGGCAAAAAATTACAGCTGCATGGCGGAGGGCATTCAACACGATCATTTATACATATTGACGATGTATCTTCAGCGACACAACTTATTGGCGAAAAGGGTAAAAATGGTGATATTTACCATATTTCAACAGAGCAAATGATCTCTATTCGAGTACTCGTTGAAACAATCTGCAATATGCTTAAGCTCCCATTTGAACAAGTGTGCCAATCGACTGAAGATCGATTAGGAAAAGATGCAGCATATTTATTAGACACAAAAAAAATTCGCTCCGAGCTAAATTGGCAAGATTCTATTTCATTAGAAAACGGCTTAGAACGAACAATTTATTGGATGAAGCAAAATTTAGATGTACTCGCCAAGCAAGAACATGACTATATTCACAAACCTTGAGGTAATCATGATAGGACAAGAAATAGATTTACTAAAAAATTACCCTAAGTCTAAGCGTGATCTTTCTGGTAGATTAGAAGCCAAAAGTGAAGCAGTTAGAGCTATAGCGCGCCAATTTGACGAGGAATTCTTTGATGGTGATAGAGAGCACGGCTATGGTGGTTTTAACTATCATTCAAGATTTTGGCAGCCAGTCGTGCCTGACTTTATTACGCACTTTGGCCTGCAAGAAAATAGCAGTTTATTAGACGTAGGCTGTGCAAAAGGATTTATGCTTTATGATATTTTACAACAGCTACCAACAATGACATTAAGTGGAATAGATATATCCCATTACGCATTAGACAATGCCAAACAGGAAGTAAAGCACTTATTACAACAAGGTTGCGCTACTAAATTACCTTTCGAAGACAATAGTTTTGATACTGTAATATCAATTAACACTATTCATAATTTAGATCTTAATAATTGTGCAAAAGCACTGCAAGAAATAGAGCGAGTTTCTAAAGCTAAAGCATTTATTACTGTTGATGCATATAGAAATGAACAAGAAAAAGAACGCATGGAAGCCTGGAATCTAACAGCCAAAACAATGATGCATGTTGATCAGTGGAAAGAGTTTTTCAAAGATACAGGCTACACTGGCGATTTTTATTGGTTTATACCCTAATGAAAAAACTTGATGCATATTTTGAATCATTAAGAATTCGAAAAATAGAAGAAATGATAGCCTTACGCTACCCTGAGCAAGAAATGAGATGCCCAACACATCTGTCAATAGGTCAAGAGCTAGTACCTGTTGTTGTTTCTAATTTTTTATCTAAAGATGATAAGGCTTTCAGTTCACATAGAGCACATGCCCACTATCTAGCCAAAGGCGGATCATTAAAGAAAATGATAGCTGAATTATATGGCAAGGCGACAGGCTGCACAGGTGGCAGAGGTGGCTCTATGCACTTAACAGACTTGGATTGCGGTTTTATAGCTAGCACTGCAATTGTGGGTAATAGTATACCACTGGCGGTTGGCAGTGCGCTAAGTCAAAAACTACAAAATAGCAATTTTTTGACCGTAAGTTATTTTGGTGACGGTGCAACGGAAGAAGGCGCTTTTTACGAGTCGTTAAATTTTGCAGCAGTTAAATCTCTTCCTATATTATTCATATGTGAGAATAACCGCTATTCAGTGTATAGCCCATTAGAAGTTCGCCAGCCGGTTAATAGAAGCATTACGGATTTATCGCAATCAATTGGAGTTGAAAGCTTTCACGCTGATGGAAATCTTTTAATACCACTAACCCATGCCGTTGAGAGTGCTATTGAATATATTAGAAAGAATAATGCCCCAGCACTCTTAGAGCTTGATACATATCGTCACAGAGAGCATTGCGGTCCTAATTTTGATGATGACTTAAACTACAGAGCCGCAGGTGAAGTCAAAACATGGCTTGAAAAAGATCCGTTAAAATTATTATTCGCGGAACTATCAGCAGATCAACATTTCGAGAAAACTCATAACGAAATGATTATCAAAATAAAAAATGAAATAGAAGATGCTTTTCTTTTTGCTGAAAATAGCCCTTTTCCAAATCCACAGTTAAACGAAGAGTTTCTTTATGCAAAATAAAACAACAACATTCGCTGAAGAAATAAACCAAGCACAGCACTGTGCCATGGCTGAAGACGATAGCATGATTTGTATGGGATTAGGTATTAATGATCCAAAAGCTATTTTTGGTACAACTACAGGCTTACAATCAAAGTTTGGCTCAGACCGTGTCTTTGATATGCCAACATCTGAAAATGCAATGACGGGTGTAGGGATTGGCGCAGCTATTACTGGCACACGTGTATTAATGACCCATCAACGAGTCGATTTTTTCTTGCTTGCCATGGACCAACTTGTAAATAATGCCGCTAAGTGGCACTACATGTTTAATGGGCAAATGACTGTACCTTTAACAATACGTTTAATCATAGGTAGGGGTTGGGGTCAAGGACCCACTCATCAACAAAGCTTGCAATCATGGTTTGCACATATCCCTGGACTTAAAGTTGTTACTCCAAGCTTAACTGATAATGTAGGACAGCTACTTTATCAAAGTATAATGGATAATAATCCAACTATTTTCCTTGAACATCGATGGCTGCATAACCAAAACATCGACAAAGAAACGTGCGTCGATTACAACTCAAACATGCAAACAACGAGAGTCATCAAAGAAGGTGAAGATGTCACTATCATCGCTAATAGCTATATGCTCCTAGAAGCCATACACTGCCACAACTTCCTAAAAAAACAAGGTGTTAACTGCGAGGTAATTGAGGTATCTGAACCGACAAATATTGATTGGCAAACTATTTATAACTCGGTCAATAAGACTCAAACCTGCATATGCACTGATATAGGACATAACTCATTTTCTGTCTCTAGTGAAATTTCAGCAAAAATATATGAAGCATGCTTTACTTCCTTAAAAAAACCAATAAAACGAATAGCACTCCCCTCTTACCCTGAACCTACGAGCTTTGGATTAACAAAAAAATACTACAAAACCAGAACTGAGATTACTAAAGCTGTATCTGAACTCCTTGATAGGGAAATATTTATGACCGAAGATGTAGAATTTCCTCACGATGTTCCTGGTAACTGGTTTAAAGGCCCGTTTTAATGAATCGAGTATTAATTACAGGAATAAATAGTGGTATTGGGCAAGCACTTGCTGAGCGCTTAAGCCAAAATACGATTATTCACGGTACTTATCGAGGGCGAAAATCAAACTTAGATTTTGCTGAACTAACAAAAGTTGATTTTAGCTCACAAAAAAACGTTGACGATTGGTGCCATAAAACGAACTTTTCAATATATGATAGTATAATTTTTGTTCATGGCACACTCGAGCCAATCGGTTCTCTATCAGATTGCTCTTATGACGATTGGGAAAATGCATATAGAATTAATTACTTATCTATAGTGCAAGTGTTAAGTTCAGCAGTTCTAAAAATGAAATCAAACTGCAAAATCCTGACCTTTGCTGGCGGAGGCGTCAATAGCGCCCCGACGAAGTTCAACTCTTATATAAATGCGAAAGTAGCATTAATAAAAATGACTGAAGTTTTAGCTGCTGAATATCCCGATTTAATCTTTCTAAATGTTGGTCCTGGCTGGGTAGATACACCTATTCACCAACAAACACTCCACGCAAAAGAAATAGTGCCGGAAGCATATAAGGAAACAGCCAGAAGATATGAGAAAAATGACTTTGTGTCTATGCAACTGGTCATCGACTCCTTAATTTTTCTTCTTGATAATGCAAATAGTAAGTTTAGTGGACGAAACTATAGCATTGCATCCAAAGAAATTTTTCATGAGGATTTTTTGGAGTCTCTTGAAAACCCAAATATCTACAAATTGCGTAGACTCAATAAAGAGCATACATAAATGAAACTAACGGATTATATTGCATCTTACCTTGCTCAATTAGATATCAAGCATGTATTTGTTCTGCAAGGCGGTGCTGCTTTACATTTAATTGACTCAATTGAAAAACACCCTTCGCTTTCAGCTATTGCAATGCAACATGAGCAATCATGTGCGATGGCTGCTGATAGTTATGCAAAAACACACCATGTACTAGGCGTGACTATAGCCACATCAGGCCCAGGCGCTACAAATTTATTAACAGGTATCGCAAGCTCCTACTTTGACTCTGTAGCTACTTTACATATAACTGGAAATGTAGCTTCATTTAGGCAATCGCATAAATTAGGGGTTCGCCAATATGGTTTCCAAGAAACCGATATTGTTTCTATGGCAAAGCCAATAACAAAGTACGCAATACAATTAAAAAGACCTAATGACATTATCACTGTATTACCTGAAGCTATAAAAGCAGCATTAAGTGGCCGGCCAGGGCCTGTGTTAATAGATATTCCTGATGACTTTCAGCGAGAGATATTAGATATAAAAAAAATACCATTTGAAGCTTTTAATCAATCAACTGTAAACCATAAAGTAATTCAAGAAAACATATTTAATAACTTCATAGTGTCATTAAAACAAGCGAAAAAACCTTTATTTATTCTTGGTGCTGGGTGCCATAACTCAGCAGAACGGTTAATTTCACTTGCAACAAAACTAAAAATCCCCTTTCTATCGACTTGGCCGCTCAAAGGGATTGCAAATCATGATGACGAGCTAAATCTAGGGAATTTTGGAACTCATTCTTTACGTGGGAATAATATCGTTTTACAAAATTGTGATTTTATCATTTCTATTGGGTGCAGACTAGATTCAAAAGCCACAGCAAAATTAGATACTTTTGCACGTGAAGCTAAAATCGCAATGGTGGATATTGACCATAATGAAATAGAGAAATTTGCCCAATTAGGCAAAGTAATCAACTATCAATTTCCTGTATCTGTACAAGTTTTTTTAGATGCTTTTTCACTGCATTGTGAAGATTTAATTGAAATATTTAAAAATAACGATGTGTGGCTAAATTATATTACGGATGTCACACAAGAGTTTAACTACATACCTGAATATAATTACGGTGGTGTAAACCCATATTTAGCTGTTGAGTTGTTTAGTGGTGCTTTCTGTGATGACCAAAATATATGTGTGGATACAGGTACTTGCTTACCTTTAACTCTTGTCTACGGTAAAGAGAAAAAAGGCCAGCAGTATATTTCTTCATATAATAATACCCCCATGGGCTATGCTTTACCTGCATCGATTGGTGTTGCCCTAGCAAAAGAAAAAGAAGTATTTTGTATAGTTGGCGATGGTGGTTTGCAAATGAATATCCAAGAACTTTCAACGTTAAATCACTTGAAACTTCCAGTCATTATTATTGTATTTAACAATAGTGGTCATTGTATGATAAAACAAACCCAAGATGATTGGCTAGACTCAAATTATTTTTCTGCTGATTGTAATAATGGCTTGCCTCACATAAATTTTTCTGAAGTTGCTAAAGCTTATGGGATCGACTCTGAAAAAGTTGAAAATAATGAGCAATTAAAATTATTAGTAGAACGTTTACACCTTCGCATGGATCAAGAAGGGCCAAAGCTTATCGAATTAGTAATTAACCCAAACTTTAGATATGAACCGATTATCAAGTATGGCAATCCATTAGAGAATATGAGCCCTGAACTTGCTTACATAAAACAAAAAAAAGCTATGCTTATACCCAGTTTGAAGGAAAATCTATAATGATAAACTTACACCAAGAGCTGGTTATGCTAGCTAGGAATACACAATCACACGTACAATCAAGCAGTGATTACCAGCTTCTTAACAAAAAACTATCAAAAGTAATTGCCAGCGCTTATAACACGACATCAACACCAACATTTTTATTAACGGATAATATTACATTTTCTCTTCCGTATTACGATATGGGCAATATTAATACGACTCATTTGTTTGGTATTGATGAGCTAATCATTTTAAGCTTTTACTTGAAAAATAAAAATAACTATAAGAATGTGTTAGATCTTGGCGCTAATATCGGTCTGCATTCAATAGTGCTGAGCTTATTAGATTATCAAGTTACATGTTTTGAAGCGGACCCTGAAACATTCCGCGTTTTAAAACAAAACCTAGAATTAAATAATTGTAAAAAGATTAAGCCAATAAATGAAGCCGCGGCAAGTTTTGATGGCAAAGCTGAATTTACACGAGTATGTGGAAACTTAACTGGAAGTCATTTGAGCGGCGCAAAAAGTAATCCCTATGGAGAGCTAGATAAATTTGAAGTTAAAGTTAATAACATAGGTAATATAGCTAAAGAATTTGACTTAATTAAAATTGATATTGAAGGTCAAGAAGCAGATGTATTAACTTCAATTTCTTCGGAGGACGCTTTAAAAATTGATTTTATGATGGAAATTAATGGCGAAAAAAATGCAAAAACTATTTTCGACTACAGTTTACAAGTCGGCTTAAATATTTTTCTTCAAAAAAATGATTGGAAAAAAGTGAACTCTCTTGCCGAATTACCCCTAAGTCATAGAGAAGGTAGTGTTTTCCTTTCTAGTAAAAATAAGATGCCTTGGTAAAATATGAATATTCCAACTTATTTTAAAGCAGGTGTATTAATAGATATAGAGCAGCCCCTTCAACTACTCGATTTAAAAATACCGTATTTGAAAGATAATCAAGTTCTGGTGAAAATGCATATGGCTGGCTTGTGTAGAAGCCAGCTGATGGAGAGTAAAGGCCTTAGAGGAGAAGACAAGTATTTGCCCCACTTAATGGGTCATGAAGGTGTAGGTGAAGTAATAGCAGTTGGCAATAGTGTTACCAAGGTTAAACAAGGAAATCGTGTCGTTCTTGGTTGGCTAAAAGGCAGTGGAATCGATTCCGGTGGGACACATCTAATTAGCAAAGAGGGTCAAATTATCAATGCAGGTCCAGTTACGACTTTTTCAGAGTACTCTGTTATATCTGAGAATAGAGTAACCATTTGCCCTGAAGGTATTTCAAATGAGTTAGCTGTTTTACTCGGTTGCGCCCTCCCCACAGGAGCCGGTATGGTTCTAAACCAGATACAACCACACTCTAATAGTAATGTGATATTAATCGGACTAGGTGGTATAGGCATAAGTGCACTATTAATGCTTAAACATTTCAGACCAAAAAAAATCATAGTTGTAGATATTGAACAATCTAAATGTGACTTAGCACTACAACTAGGCGCCGATGAAGCTTATTTATATGAAGAAGCAAGCCTAGCTTTACTCAAAGAGCAACACCCTAACGGCTTTGATTATGCTATTGAGAGTGCTGGACTATGTGAAACCATAGAATTCGCTTTTAATAATATACATAACAGCGGTAAATGCTATTTTGCCTCACATCCAAAAACTGGCGATTTTATAAAGTTAGATCCTCATCAACTAATTTGTGGAAAGCAAATTTTTGGAACTTGGGGAGGTAATTGTAATCCAGACAAAGATTTAAAATCGATTGCAGATATTATTCAAAAACTTGAAATATCTATTAATTCTTTGATAAGCCATCGCTATTCTTTGAATCAAATCAATGAAGCAATATCGGCGCTCGAACGAAGAGAAATTACCAGAGCCATCATTACTTTTGAGAATATTGAAGTATGAATAAGCAAGTCCTTGTTCAAGGAAACTTTGACATTTTACACCCTGGCCACATTCGCTTACTTCGTTTTGCAAAAGAGTGTGGTGATAAACTAATTGTTGCTGTTAACAGCGACAAATCTATGGGGTTAAAGAGTCGGGTAAACGAACAACATCGCCTAGAGATGGTTCAATCCCTCGAATGTGTGAATGAAGCATTTTTATCAGATTTAACTCCAGCAGAAACCGTAAAGAGCCTCAAGCCTCATATTGTCGTGAAAGGTAAAGAGTTTGAAAGTAGGCACAATCCTGAGCATGCTCTTGTTGAAATGTACGGAGGAAAGCTTATTTTTGGCTCTGGTGAGTTCGAATCTAATTCCGAACAATATATTACAAGAACAATAAGCCATGGTCATAACTTTGATTACAAAAAATGCCAAAGTTATGCAACAAGGCATCAGTTTGATTATCAATCAATCAACACGGTATTTTCTCAATTTAGTGAAAACCGTGTTGCTGTAATTGGCGAAATAATCGTCGATGAATATATCCAAGGTACTGCGGTAGGCTTATCTCAGGAGGATCCTACCATAGTGATGACACCAGATAGAACGGATACATTTTTAGGCGGAGCAGCAATTACAGCAGGTCATATAAAAGGGCTAGGAGCTAATCAAGTTACGCTTTTCTCGGTACTTGGCAAAGATGATAAAGCTGATTACGTAAAAAATCATATTAACGCATACAATATTGATACTATACTTTTCGATGATGGCAGTCGCCCTACACCATTAAAATCACGATATAGAGCTGGGAATAAAACACTTCTAAGGGTCAATCAAGTTCGACAGCATAAAATTTCTAAAGAAATTCAAACCGATTTATACTTGCAACTTGAAAGTAGTATTAACAACTTCGATTTACTGGTATTTTCTGATTTTAATTATGGATTATTACCTCAAACTCTGGTCGATAAAGTCATTGCTTTATGCAAAGAAAACAATGTACGTGTTGTCGCAGACAGCCAAACCTCTTCTCAAGTTGGTGACATTGCCCGTTATAAAGATATGATGCTAATAACACCAACAGAAAAAGAAGTCCGTGTTGCTCTGAATAACATTGATGATGGTCTACCTATTTTAGCGCAAAAACTGTGTGAAAAAGCTAATCCGATGTCGTTGGTTATTACCCTTGCGGGAGAAGGTATTTTTATCCATCTACCAGATCAAAATGGCCAATGGGAAAATGATATGCTTCCTGCGATTAACCGTAATGCGGTTGATCCTGCTGGAGCTGGTGATTGCTTCTTAGCTGCCAGTAGCCTTGCTTTGTGCTCAGGTGCAACACCGTGGCAGGCATTTTATATTGCAAGTATTGCAGCCGCTTGCCAAGTAGATACACTAGGAAATCAGCCACTGTCTTTTAACACGCTCCAGCAACGAGTACTGGAGTCATTCAAAAATATATGAAAGCGATATTGCTAGCAGCAGGATTAGGCACTCGGTTAAAACCTTTGACTAATACAATTCCAAAATGTTTAGTGCCAATCTCCGGACGCCCTCTTCTATCTTACTGGTTAGAGAAGCTAGATAATTTAGGTGTATCTGAAATACTAATTAACGTCCATTATCTAGCTGAGCAGGTCGAAAGCTACATCAGCCAATCGCCCTATAGAAATAAAATAACCATTGTTAAAGAAAGTACATTACTTGGTACTGGCGGCACATTAATTAAAAATGCTCACTTTTGGAAAGATGAACAAGTGATTGTGATCCATGCTGATAATTTCTGCCTCAGTGATTTAAAAGGCTTAATTCACGTTCATAACACTAAACCGGGCAATGTAGATGTGTCACTACTACTGTTTACTTCATGTCAACCGAGTCAATGCGGTATTGTAGTTATGGACACCAATAATGTCATCCATGAATTTCATGAGAAAGTAGCTAACCCTCCTGGAAATATCGCAAGCGGAGCACTCTTTGTTTTTTCTAATTCTGTTTATGAGCGGTATTTTAAAGAATTAAAAGAAGATAAATTTTATGATTTAAGCAAAGACATAGTGCCTAACATGATTGGAAAAATGCAAGGGTGGATCGTAGATAATGAATATATGGATATAGGCACGCCCGAGAGTTATCAGCGTGCCCAAAAACTGGTATAAAAGATTACGAGCCTTGGTTCATAATTTTAAGCTGTTCATCATTAAGAAAATCACAGGGCTTTTTGTAGTTATCTTCAAAGTAGTCTCTCATATCAACAATATAATTTTGCCAAAGTAAAAAAAGCTCATCAAATTGTTCTAATGTAAACGTTTCATTTTCATAACTATAAAGCAATGTAATTAGTGGGCAGTGATAATATAATAATGACCCTTTCATCATATGATAAATATGACCTAATGGTGAATTTTTAAATGAATACACATACCGTTGCTGTCTTTTAAGCAAATCTGCAGCTTCTTTGATTGTTGTATAAGGCTCGTTACTAATAACTAACAGATGGTCACACATATCAATAAAGCGCTGTATTTCGTAATCTTCATCGTTTAATTTATCCAAATTCAGGTTTTCAAAATATCGCGTCTTGATTAACTCCAGCAAAGGAGGCTTATCTAAGCTGTTTTCTGGATCAATTAATATATCAGCAGCTAATGAAATAGCGCCTTTAATTTTAGCCCCGTTACCAATATTGAATACATCAACTGCAGGAAATATTTCCAACAGCTTTTCTATTTGGCTATGCGATACTTTGTATAAATCATTAGTGTAAACAAAGCTATCACTTAAATTACCAGGTAAAGTTTTTTCCGTGACAGGTGCACAACTGATTCCTTTTTCATCATCTTTATCTTTTTTATAAAAACTGTGATCACTATGATGTTTACCTGTGGGTAAGCTTCCATTATCAACACCAAATAAATACACATTTTTAAAACCAAAATTTAAAAATAACGAGAGTGCAGTATTAGATACAAGTGGATTACTATATGGAATTAATGGCAGTGTTTTAGAGCGATTTTTTAATGATAAAAAATTAATGAAATCAGTACCACCTTCATTCCCTTTTAATGCTAACCCTGACCACTTATATAGCTCGGTTGTCTTAGGATGGACCATATTAACGGCTAGTAAATTAACTCGTTTATACGCTTCGATCGGTAAGGAATCAGCGACTATTTTGTAGTTTGCATAAGGTCTCTCTACTAGTACATGAAAGTCCGCCTGGATCCCCAATCGCTCTAAAGAAACAATGGCAGATCCTGCAGCTACAACAATCCCTTTATTCTGATTATTTTTCAAATATTCAACAGCTTCATCTAAAGATGGGCCATTGCCAATTATAAATACAGGTATATCTAATAACGAAGCAGGTAAACTCGCTTTATTTGTAAGAAAAGACTGATTACTTTCAATATGAGCTATCGAGTGTGCAAACCCAGTTATTGCATCATTGAAAAAGCCGTGCCCCATTTGAAAACGAAAATAATCCGCAGCCCAGTTGGCTATTAACTCATTAATTTCACGTCCAGGTGTATGCTGATAACAAAAGCTTCTTACAGCGGAAAATGCTCCTATATCTTCAACTACATTTTCTAAATCTTGAATAAACGTGTTTTTATCTGCTCCCAGATTAAAGAAAAGGCAGTTTCCTTGGTCATCAATTTTTTTAATAACATCAAACCAATCAATACAAAATAAGCTTGCATAAAACTGCTCGATATCTGGCTCAATAATAAATAAATAATCAAACTCAGTATGATTTAATAATTCAGGTATGTGATAGCCTAATCCCACTCCAAAAATAATTCCCGATGGGAAGTGACAAGGTAATTGGGCTATTTTTTTCTCGTCATACTTGCGCAATTTACGCATAAACTGACCAAGCTTAACCATATACTCTGTATGAAGACGTTTATCAGAACTGCTATCTGGGTAGCCTGTATAATCTGTTAAGCTAAAAACAGGATGTTCAATCTGACGCCTAACCTGCTCCTGGCTCTGCTCGAGAGGGTTTTGAGAATAAAGGGGAGCTAATGCATTTTTAGGTATAATATTTCCATGACCACTTTGCGTGACATGAATACAAAAATCATCGCGGAGTTGCAGCTTAGATAAAGCTGCTACAATCTCAGGGTAATAATGAGTGAAACATTGCCAATTCTTTTCAAATCGCTCATTTGCTTCTGTAGCAAAAATAGCCTCTCTTTCTTGATGTTTAATAGTTTTTTCAAGTTTTTCTGAGATGTGCTCAAGCTCGTTATTAATATCTATATTCTTTATCATGTCGGTTACCTACTTGATATTTTTATACACATTTATTTTTTTTTGCGTATTAATATGAACACCAAGTTCTTTTGCAGCCTGCTGTTTTTTGAGGCTTATCTCTAATACCGTAGTATTCAATTTGATTGAAAAATCCGATAAAAATAACACATCGTTTTCGCTGAGGTTCTCAGGTGAGGCAAAGAGTGCTTTCAATGTTCTATCAATTAATAGTAACTTGCTTTGAGCTGACTCTATATCACCTTCAGCTAAATATTGATTAATTACAGACAAATCGGGGACTAACTGAGACAATAAACTAGCCGACATTAGCATCTATACCATTTTCACTAAGTGTTTTTTCTCGAACATCATGAGGAATAGCATCCCAAGCAGACTTTATTTCTTTTAATAAATTAGATACTTCTTCAACAATTGCAGGATCATTTTTTATTGTTGCATCAACTAAGCGATCTATCATATAAGAATAAAGTGCATATAAATTATCAGTCACTTCACCACCAACTTTAAAATCTAAACAGCCCCTTAAGGCTTCAATAATAGCAGTCGCTTTAGATAAATGTTCGGCCTTCGCTTCCATATGTTTTCTTTCAATAGCAACTTTAGACATCACCATTTTTTCAATCGCACCCGCCATTAACATTTGAATTATTTCATAGCGATCAGCACCCGCAACACGGGTCTTGAGTGCTTCTTTCTGATAATTTTTTACTTTGGCGTTATACATATTAAAACCCTTTTAAATCAAAATTAATTTATGATTTGTTTCTTGTAAATCCTGGTAAGCTCGCAAGCTGCGCTCCTAAGTACTGTTGTGTTGATTGCATTTGCGCCAGTAACACATCTAAACCCGCATATTGCTTTCTAAGCCTACTTTCTAATTCGGTCATTCTAAATTCATGCTTTAGTACATCATCTTCTAAATCAGTGACCTGTGTATTTAAATTATCTTCTCTTTGCTTTAAAATGCCTTTTGAACTTACGTAATTATCTAAAAAAGATTCGAACTGTTTAGCAACACCATTTTCACCAGCAAAAGCCTTTCCGATATCATCAAAATTTTCATCCATTGCTGTATTTAAACTGCGGACTAAAGTTGATTTTTCTAGATAACCTTTCTTATCAACACCCAAGCCAATATCGAAAATACTTGTGAAAGGCCCTGCATCCGTTAAATTTGTAGAAAGCATATTGACCATTTGCGAGCTCAAAGTACGAATGGTTGCATCGCTATTTAAAGGTTTACCGACTCTCGATTGCAGACCTAACTGCCCTATAGCATTGTTATAATTAGCAATAAATTCATCAATTAATGTTGTAACGCTCTCACGGTCATAGCTAACAGCTAACTTTGCAGTCTCTCCATCAACGCTTTGTCGTTTAGCAGTGATCGTCATATCTTGTACAGCATCTTTAAAGGTATTGGTGTCATTTGTTATTGTTATGCCATCTACTTTTATAACTGCACTTTTTGCTTCATTTCCAGCTGTTATACCAATACCACCGCTACCAGAAGCTCCACCATTAGCATCTGTAGATACATTGTCTAGCTCAGCATTATCATTGGTAATTACCAAGTCATTACCAGCGCCACTCACACTCGAAGTAAGAACCAACTTTGACTCAGTACCAGTATTTATTATATTTGCTGTTACACCAAAATTATCATCCGAGTCATTAATTGCGTCACGCAAATCAGCTAATGTCGCACCCGCATCAAGAGTTAGGTCAAAGCTTTTGTCTCCAGCAGCAAATGACAAGGTGCCTCCAGAAGCAGTGACCACATCGTCAGTAGATGTAAACAAAGGAGGTACGGCATCGTTTGACGTTGCACGACTGCCTTGAGCAAGTGCAACAACTTCAATTTTAAAATTACCAGGCGTAATATCTTTTGTTGGGGTAACTGAGACGAGATCACCGTCATCACTTGTTGGTTGAGTGATATTAGCAATACGTTTATTGAAATTATCAGGATCTGCTAGCTTTTTTATTGTGTCTTGTAGCTTGGATAACGCAGACTTGATCTCTCCGATTGAAGATAATTCAACTTCTAACGACTTGTCCTTTGTTGCAAAGGCATTCATTTTTGGAACATTTTCGGCATCAACAGATGCTGTAATGATACTTTCGAGATCCAGCCCAGATCCAATACCTGCGGATGTTATAAGTGGCATACTTCTCTCCTACTATCTGTTCCAAAAAATATTATACAGTTTGATTTAGTAACAAACCTTTGTTAGTTAGTTTATCGGCAAATTCATCTAAAGCTTTAGCAACTTCTCTAAACTCTTCAGTTGGAATTTCACGAATAACTTCTTCGCTTGTTTTATCAAACACTTTAATTATTGGTGGATCACCCTGCTCATCAAATTCAAATTTTAAATTTGTTGCCGTCACAGGAATATATTTATTTAATTTCTCTAAGTTTTCTTTCACTTCGTCGATCAGTGCTTTTCTTTCACTTTCAGAATCAAGTTGCTGACTATTATCAACAAGTGCGGGCTCTCTACCAGCAATTTTTGTACCAGCTTTTTCAACAGTTGCTTTTTTACTTGCTTCGTTTAACTCATTTTTATTTGTAAAAGATGAATTAGCGGTGAAGTTTTCACTCGATTTAATTATTCCACCTAAGTCAGCCATAGTAGCTCTCCTTCAAAATACAAACAAAGTATAAGTCATTATCGAGACAATATCTCAATAATGACCTAATTAACCGTCTAGCCTAGTAACGATAATGCTACTTGTGGACGCTGGTTTGCTTGACTCAAAATAGATTGGCTTGCTTGTTGTAATATTTGAGATTTAGTCAAATTAGCTGTTTCGGCAGCGAAATCAGTATCTTTAATACGTGACTTAGCAGCACTCAAATTTTCTGAAATGTTAGATTGGTTACGAATAGTTGATTGAAAACGATTTTGTACAGCACCGAGTTCGGCACGTTTTTTATCAACTACTGCAATCATTGCATCCATACCTGCCATTACAGCTTGTGCATTTGCCTGAGAAGATACACTGATCCCAGTCGCTGAAAACACTGATGAGAAAGCAGTGTTATCAGCTGAAGCACCAACCTGTGAACTAATTGTTCCCGCTGTAGCACTTAAGCTTGCACCCGTTACAGCACTAGCAACACTGGCAATGCCTGACATAGTAAAGCCGCCGCCAGCTACAATAGAGTTAGCTGTGCCACCAATATCTTTCATACTAAAGCTAATATTCTGTACAGCATCAGCACCAACTTGGAAGTTAGCTGAGAATGAACCATCTAGTAGATTTTGACCACCAAATGTTGTATCTGCAGCAACACGATTTACTTCTTCTGATAATGAACGAATTTCTTCTTGTACTGCTAAACGATCTTCATCTGTATTTGAACCGTTTGAAGCTTGTTGAGCAAGAGTACGAATACGCTGGAACATTGACGTAGTCTCATCAAGTGCGCCTTCAGCAGTCTGCGCAAGTGAGATCCCATCATTAGCATTTCGGTTACCTTGATTCAAACCATTTATTTGACTAGTTAAACGGTTAGATATTTGCATGCCTGCAGCATCATCTTTTGCACTATTAATGCGAAAACCTGATGATAGACGTTGAAAGGATGTATCGAGCTGGTTACCAGATTTCATCAACTGGCGCTGTGCGTTCAATGAACTCACATTAGTATTTACATATAAAGCCATAATAGCCTCCGCTTTATCATTTTAAATAGAATAACAACGGGATACCCCTACCCTGTTATTACTCCAGACTGAGAGTCCTAGATTTTTAGTTCTCTAAGTCAGTTATCGTCAGATAAAACGGAAACTTTAGCTTTATTTATAAATTTTTAACAACGTTATACTATTTTAACCCTGTAACAAGCTTAATGCAGCCTGAGGCCTTTGATTTGCTTGGCCTAATATTGTTTGGCTCGCTTGTTGTAAAATTTGGTTTTTAGTTAAGTTAGCTGTCTCCATTGCAAAATCAGCATCTTTAATTCTTGATTTAGCAGAGGCTAAATTTTCAGAAATATTAGCTTGATTTCGTATTGTCGACTGAAAACGGTTTTGTACCGCACCTAATTCAGCGCGTTTTTTATCAACCACCGCTATTAGAGAATCCATACCCGCAAACACAGCCTGTGCATTTACTTGTGATGACACACTAATACCTGCAGCTGTAAATACAGAAGAAAAATCTAATGTTGTTGATGCCGTTGCGCCATCAACTGAGCTTACATTAGCTGCGAGCGTTGAAAGTGCTTTACCACCCACGGCTGAAGCAACACCGGCAACACCTGATATAGTAAAACCACCATTAGCAGCAAGAGAATTAGCTGTATCGCCAACAGACTGCATACTAAAACCAATAGTCTGTACAGCATCAGCACCAACCTGAAAGCTTGCAGAATAAGAGCCATCCAATAAATTTTGACCACCGAATGTAGTGTCCGTGGCAATTCGGTTAACCTCATCAGATAACTGTCTAATCTCTTCTTGGATAGCGAGCCTATCTTCATCTGTATTAGAGCCATTTGCTGATTGCTGAGCAAGTGTTCGGATACGTTGAAATGTAGAAGTAATTTCATCAAGCGCACCTTCAGCCGTTTGTGCCAGCGAGATACCGTCATTCGCATTACGGTTGCCTTGGTTTAAACCCAAGATTTGCGATTGCAAACGATCCGATATTTGTAAACCAGCAGCATCATCCGCCGCGCTGTTAATACGCAGACCAGATGATAAACGTTTAAAGGAAGTATCTAAGTCGTTTCCAGTTCTTTCAAGCTGTCTTTGCGCATTAAGCGCACTAACATTCGTATTTACAAATAAAGCCATAATAAACTCTCTTCTTATCTGTCAAATTAAAGCCACTCTAAAATGAGTGGAGTTTTGACAAAGTGACTAGTTACAGCAGCCAAGTAAGATTGGCCCGGGGCAATAAACTGCCACTTTGCAGGTTAATTTAAAAACTTAATAAGTATTGAGCAATCTTTAGGCCAACTTTATAGATAGAGTTGCATTGAATTAGAAAAAAAGAGAAAAGGGCCTATAAGGCCCTTTGAAGATAAGTTTGAGAGTAGGTTTTAATTATTGGCATATTTTATGCTTAATAATTTATGTTCTTACAAATGTTAGAACAATACAGGATTTTTAAGCGCCTCCGCTTTATCAATCCGTTTCAGCGCCTTTGTTAATACCCCATTAAACAAAGGCGCTACATTCTTAGTCAATTAATTGACTATTTCCAACCAATTATCCTAGAAGACTTAATGCAGCCTGTGGACGTTGATTAGCCTGGCTAAGAATTGTTTGGCTAGCCTGTTGTAGAATCTGCATTTTTGTTAAGTTTGCAGTTTCTTGAGCAAAGTCAGTATCTTTAATACGTGATTTTGCAGCACTTAGATTCTCTGAGATATTTGATTGGTTACGAATCGTTGACTGAAAACGATTTTGTACCGCACCCAGCTCAGCTCGTTTTTTATCAACAACCGCGATAAGCGAATCCATACCAGCCATTACAGCTTGCGCATTAGCCTGTGAAGATACACTGATACCACCAGCAGTAAATACTGATGAAAATGCTGTTTGGTCTGCTGATGCACCTACTTGCGAGCTGATTGTTCCAGCTGTCGCACTTAAACTAGCGCCGGTTACCGCACTGGCAACACCTGCAATACCTGACATGGTGAAACCACCATTAGCTGCGATAGAGTTAGCAGTACCACCAACCGATGCCATACTAAAGCTGATATTCTGAACGGCATCTGCACCTACTTGAAAGTTAGCCGAGAAAGAACCATCTAATAGGTTTTGACCACCAAACGTTGTATCTGCAGCAACACGATTAACTTCTGATGAAAGAGAGCGAATCTCTTCTTGCACCGCTAAACGGTCTTCATCAGTATTTGAGCCGTTAGCTGCTTGCTGTGATAATGTTCTGATACGTTGGAACATTGATGTTACTTCGTCTAATGCACCCTCAGCTGTTTGTGCTAGTGAAATACCATCGTTCGCGTTACGGTTACCTTGGTTCAAACCGTTAATTTGTGATGTTAAACGGTCAGAAATTTGTAGGCCAGCCGCATCATCTTTCGCACTGTTAATACGAAAACCTGATGATAAACGTTGGAATGATGTATCCAGTGCATTACCAGAATTATTTAATTGTCTTTGTGCGTTTAACGCGCTAACATTTGTATTTACATATAAAGCCATGATATCTCTCCAGAAGTAAACTTATCATTTACTCTCAAACTTACTAGATTAAGCAGTGGTTGTTATTTACAACGCTTTGCTTGGTTAATTAAGTTATCGGTCTAGCAAAAAAATCCTTTAGCTTTTTTTTTATTTTTTTTCCATTATTTTTTAAGCTCATGTAATTTAATGAATTTTATAGTGACTAAATTAATAAAGCTCATTAAAAAACTAAAAGGATTACTGTACAGGTCTTTTTCTTCAGGAAATTATTAAGCTGTTAAATAGTAAGGAGATGATCTTAAAAGGCTGGAAAAATACGAGAGTAAGGCAATATATTGCCTTACTCCTTTACTTACTTATAAGTAATCGAACAGTGATAATTTAGCCAAGCGGCCAAAAGTTGCCTGCGAGGCTTGTAGTGCAGTTTCTTGCTTCGTGAGTTCAGTAATGGCCTCAGCCATATCGAGTTCAATTAAATCTGCACGAGAAGATTTGTTATTTACATCAAGGTCACTATTAGATTGCGTGATTTTTTCAGCTGTATTTAACCGCCCACCTAAACCAGCCTGCGTTAAAGAGACCTGATTTTTACTATTGTCGATCTGGATCATGGCCGCTGCCAATACTTGCTCATAATCTTCTTGGCTAATTGTTGGATCAGTCAGTCCTGCGATCAAATCATTTAAGGTGTTTAAAATATTTTCTTTTTGCGGTGCTTCTAAAGTAAAGTCTACCTGCCCATTTGCCACGGGGCTAATGTCGATTTCCAACCCTGCAAATTTAATTTGTGATCCCTCAAAGCTGCCAGAGCTGATCACACTTCCACCTTGTTCAACCTGATAAGTATTAGGTGTACCTGCTGTCGTTATAATATTAAACGTATTTGCTCCGACTGCGGCAGCAGGATCAGCGTTATAATTTGCTTTATGAAAAGAGTCAAACTGAGCTTGTTCACGCACATACACTTTTGCACTAGTGATCCCTCCTGATGCAACACCATCATTCGAGGCGACGTCTAAACGTGCATTGACCTTTTCAAACGTATCAACCCCATTATCACTGGATTTAATTTCAACTCCTTCCGCTACTTTAATTTTATGCTGGCCTTGGTCGCCACCATAAACATATTTGCCAGTTGAAGAATCAAGCGAATAGGTTTGGGTATTATCTTGATAGCCTGAAAATATATACTTCCCATCTTCAGTTTTAGCATTCATTAAATCAAGCACACTACTTTGTATAGATTTAATCTCTTCAGCAATACCTTCACGATCTATATCTGTATAAACACCATTACCAGCTTGAATTGCTAATGTATGTGCTTTTTCAAGCGAGCCTTTAATATTCTCAAGTACACTTTCTTGGGTATTTAAACGACTCGTCAGCATAGTAATATTTTTACTGTATTGCTCATTCGCTTGTATACGATCGGTATACAGTAACGCCCGTGCTGTTGCCGATGGATCATCTGAAGCTGTAAGCACTCGCTTTTGGGTATTAACTTGCTCTTGTGCTTTATTGACATTTTGCTGATTATTCAAAATCGAATTAACACTGTTTTGGTACATCAAATTATTAGATAAACGCATAATTACCTCGCAGCATTAAGTAAAGTATCAAAAATTGTACGGGCTGTTGATAGCACTTGTGCAGACGCCGCATAAGATTGTTGAAAACGTAATAAATTGGCTGCTTCTTCATCAAGGTTTACTCCCGAGAGTGACTCATACCAGGCTTCAGACTGTTGAGCTAATGCCTCAAAAGCAGCGCCATTAGTCTTCGCTTGATTGGTTACAACACCAATATCAGTAACTAACCCTGCATAGGCTTGATTAAATGTTTTATGATTATCTGCAGTTGAAGTTGTGGTCACATTTTGTCGAACTAACTCACCACTTTGTAACCCAGCCAACATTAAGCCATTGCGGTTATCATCAAAACCACCTTCATTAAACTCCAGTGTAAAACTATCGCCTGTTGCTGGTATGCCTTCAATATTAAAGTCAAAGCCATATAATTCGAAACCATTCCCAGCTTGTGAAAGCATATTTTCAGCAGGCGGAGTGACTGTAAAAGTACTTGTATTGACCCCATCTGATATTGTGTATTCATCTGGGTTAGCAGTTTTCACTATCGTGATATCGCCATTAGCAAGATCCGGAGGTGTCGTAGTTGTAAAACCACCTGAAGTCACACTACTTACACTACCTACTGAAATATTGGCATTGCCAGTGTTGTTTATGTTATCAGCCGTACGGATTGGTGAAGCAAGCGCTAACGATTCAGGCCTATCGGTGGCAAGTGTTAAACTCGATGCAGCCTCTGCATTAAGTTTTACAGCAAATTGATCGCCAACATTACCGGTTCCTGTAACATTTAATTGTAAACCAAAAGATTCCCCACCGGTCATAGTCGATGAATCAATAACGCCAGCAACTATATTGGCGGTTGAGGGAGAGCCTAATGGTTCACCTTTATTATCGACAGGTTGTATTTCTACCGTTGTACCACTGGTATAAGTAACAATAAAGTCACTAGCAGGAATTTCACTGCCTTTACCAGGCTCTAGGGTAGCCGTCATGCTTGAGTTACCTGTATTAGCTTGATAGGCGTAACCGCCAACCGTTGGAATTGTAAAAATGTCCCCACCAAGTTCACCGTTGCCGTCCATCCCTAAACGGTTTTGTTGGTTAAAAGCATCAGCAATTGCAAGCCCCATTTGGCCAAGCTGGTTTTGTGCTGGCACTAAAATATCATCACGAAATGCTAGTAACCCACCAATCTTACCTTTAAGTTTACTTACATCAACATCAAGCGGCACAGCTTTGCCGCCATTTATATCTAAACGTAATTCTTTAAAATTAGGATCCGGATCACCCGCCATCGAAAACAAATTAAATGCGCCGTCTTGCATTACGAGTGATTCACCGGTGCCCATAAATACCAGCTTTTCACCGTTGGGGCCATCAAGAGTCTCTACATCTATTAATTCCGATAACTTACGAATAGCAAGGTCTCGCTCGTTATACATGGTGCTTGAGTTTGCCTCATTGCGCGTACCATTTACCGTAGCTATTTGCTTATTCAAACTGCTAATATTTTGAATCAATGTATTCGCTTCATCAGAAAAAATTTCTAACTGCTCATTCACGATGTTTTTTTGATCAAATACAATGCCTGACAAACGATCCATTTGATCAATCAAATTTTCTGCATCTGTCATAACCAACGAACGTGCAACTGTTGATGATGGCTGATTTAAGCTTTCCTGCACATTGTTGAATAACGAATTCATACTGCTCGATAAGCTATTGGATTCTTGAGAAAACAAGCTATCAACCCGGCCTGCTTCTGTAACAAATTGATCAAAAAAGGTTTTATTTGAAGTATCGCGATTGAGCTGCTTTTGAGCAAATTCATTCAATAATCGATATGTTTCACCACGACCAACTTGATTGTCGATCATGGTCATATGCTCTGTACGCTCACGTACATAACCAACTGTATTTATATTGGCAATGTTTTTACTGGTCGTTTGTAGCAATTCTGAATTAGCGCGAACGCCTGAATTTGCAATGTCTAATAAATTAAACGACATCTTAATTTACTCCTTGGCGAACCAATGTTGTCGCCAGTGTTTTAAGTTCTGTACGATTAAGTACTTGCTTAATTTTTTCGGCATAATTGGGGTCTGTGGCATAACCGGCTTTTTGTAAAGAGTCTAAAAAAGCGGCCGGTTTTGCGGTATTTTGTAATGCTTCTTGGTAGCGTGGGTTTTCCGTTAAAAACTGCACAAAGTCATTCACGCTGTCTTTAATCGAATCATATGCTCTAAAGCTGGCTTGTCTTTTTACTGGTGTACCTTGCTCAAATTCGAGTGTCATTTTATTGGCTTTCTCACCCTGCCAGCTTCTATCTGATTTGATATTGAATAAGTTAAAGCTGCTGTTGCCATCACTTTTATTAATAATATGCTTACCCCAACCAGTCTCAAGAGCTGCTTGTGCAACCATCACAGCAGGGTTCAAACCAATTTTTTCAGCTGCTGTTTTTGCATGCTCCCAAACACTACTAATAAAATCTTCTGCATTTTCAAACTGAGGTTTTTGCGCTGTTGATGGGCTGCTATTAACAGCCTTGGTGTCAGCCGTGTTTTCAGTATTCGTACCTGTTGCACGTTGATCACTGGTAAAATCATCAACAGTACGCAGCACTGAACTAGGGGTAAAGTTTTTTCCATCAGGAGAAAGTTGTTGCACTATGAGATCGGCTAAACCCAATGACCCTTTTGAAGATAAATCAACTGATAACTGTTGATCATGCATTTCTTCAAAAAACTTTACACCACTGGAATTAAAAGGACTGTCTTCGTCTTCAAACGCTTCATTTGCTTTACGCATACTTTTAAGAAGCATCTGCGTAAAAATAGATTCAAATTGTGCCGCTGCTTTTTTTAGCGCTTCTTTCGATGCTTCAGGCGAGGCACCACTTTTTAAGGCATCTTGACGTAACGTATTAAGATTGCCTAAATCAAAGAAGTTTTGTTTATCGAGATGATTAGTATCCATCAGCAATTTGACACAGTGATTAATAATATTATTAACAATGCAATAATTGAGCCAATGCGAGTTTGCGAGTTTGCGAGTTTGCGAGTTTGCGAGTTTGCGAGTT
>NZ_JACJDS010000069.1:0-7414 GCF_014163635.1 Pseudoalteromonas sp. SR44-8 | reverse complement strand
TAGAACCTAGAACCTAGAACCTAGACTTTATTTAATACTTGACTATTTTACTCTGGTAATTAAAATTTGCACTCTTTAGTGCGGGGGCTCCATGAAGTTAACATCAAAAGGCAGGTATGCCGTCACAGCGATGCTGGATGTTGCGCTACATACAAATGTAGGGCCAGTTCCCCTTGCCGATATTTCAGAACGACAAGAAATTTCTTTGTCGTATCTAGAGCAGTTATTTGCCCGGTTACGTAAAAGTGGTTTAGTCAGCTCTGTGCGCGGACCTGGTGGTGGTTATTTACTCGGTCGAGAAACGCATGCAATTTCGGTTGGTGATGTGATCAACGCCGTTGATGAATCAATAGACGCAACCCGATGCCATGGTGCAACAGGCGGCTGTCAAAGCGGAATGCGATGTTTAACTCACACCTTATGGTCTGATCTAAGTACCAGAATAGAAGACTTTTTAAACGGTATTACCCTTGCTGAATTGGTGGAAAAGTCAGATGTGAAGGAAGTTTCATCTCGCCAAGATAACAGCGTTAATAATGCACTCAAGCAATTGGAAAATATTCAAGTAAGCTGCCAACTATAAGTTGGCGTCCAGCGGAGAAAGAAATGAAGTTACCGATTTATTTAGATTACGCAGCAACCACGCCAGTTGACGAGCGTGTAGCAAAAGAAATGATGCAATGCCTGACAATGGATGGCAATTTTGGTAACCCTGCATCACGTTCACACCGTTTTGGTTGGCAAGCTGAAGAAGCGATTGATCAAGCTCGTACTGATATCGCAGATTTAATTAACGCAGACCCACGTGAAATCGTTTTCACTTCGGGTGCGACAGAATCAAACAACCTTGCAATTAAAGGCGCAGCACAGTTTTATAAAAAGAAAGGTAAGCACGTTATTACCGCTAAAACTGAGCATAAAGCAGTGATCGACACCTGTCGTGAGCTAGAGCGTCAAGGGTTTGAAGTAACCTATATGGACGTTGAAGAAAACGGCCTACTTGATTTACAAAAATTAGCCGACACAATGCGCGATGACACAGTATTAGTGAGCATTATGCATGTAAACAACGAGCTAGGTGTAATTCAAGATATCGCGACTATTGGCGAAATGTGTCGCGAACGTAAAATCATGTTCCACGTTGATGCTGCACAAAGTGCCGGTAAAGTTTTAATCGACGTGCAACAGCTTAAAGTTGATTTTATGTCATTCTCAGCGCACAAAGTATATGGCCCTAAAGGTATCGGTGCTTTATATGTTCGCCGTAAACCACGTGCTCGTTTAGAAGCACAAATGCATGGTGGTGGTCATGAGCGTGGAATGCGCTCTGGTACACTAGCGACTCACCAGTTAGTTGGTATGGGTGCTGCATTTAGAGTCGCCAAACAAGATTTCGAAAAAGATCATGCTCACATCAGCGCGCTTCGTAAGCGTTTAATTGATGGCATTATGGCTGATATGGATGAAGTGTACTTTAACGGTACACCGGACCAATCAGTACCAGGAATAATTAACATCAGCTTTAACTTTGTTGAAGGTGAGTCGTTATTGATGGCTGTTAAAGATATTGCTGTATCATCAGGTTCTGCCTGTACTTCAGCAAGTTTAGAGCCTTCTTATGTATTACGTGCGCTTGGCCGCAACGATGAATTAGCACACAGCTCAATTCGTTTTAGTATTGGTCGTTTTACCACCGAAGAAGAGATTGATTATACCGTCAATTTAATGAAAAACTCTATCGGTCGCTTACGTGAGATGTCTCCTCTTTGGGAAATGCATCAAGAGGGTGTTGATTTAGATTCAGTTGAATGGGCTCATCATTAATTGACGAGCACATCCACTAGCAGGTAATGAGGATAGAATTATGGCGTATAGTGATAAAGTAATCGATCATGTTGAAAACCCACGTAACGTAGGTGTATTAGACAAAAATGATCCATCAGTAGCAACGGGTATGGTTGGCGCACCAGCATGTGGTGACGTAATGAAGCTGCAAATTAAAGTATCAGCTGCAGGCATAATTGAAGATGCTAAATTTAAAACATACGGTTGTGGTAGCGCAATTGCTTCATCGTCACTTGTAACAGAGTGGGTTAAAGGCAAGACATTAGATGAAGCTGCAATGATCAAAAACACTGATATCAGTGCTGAGCTTGAATTGCCTCCAGTGAAAATTCACTGTTCAATTTTAGCTGAAGATGCAATTCAAGCAGCAATTGCAGATTACAAAAGTAAACAAGCGAAGTAAGAGATAAATCATGGCAGTGACATTGACAGAAGCGGCAGTAAACCGCGTAGAATCATTTTTAGCAAATCGCGGAAAAGGCTTAGGCCTGCGCGTAGGCATTAAAACGACGGGCTGTTCAGGTCTTGCATATGTTCTTGAGTTTGTTGACGAGTTATCTGAAGACGACGAAGTATTTGAATCTAAAGGGGTTAAAGTAATCGTCGACGCTAAAAGCTTAGTTTATATTGATGGCACCGAGCTTGATTACACTAAAGAAGGTTTGAACGAAGGGTTTAAATTTATTAACCCAAATCAAGCTGATGAGTGTGGTTGTGGCGAAAGTTTCACAGTATAAACAATAAAGTGATTGTACTCTTAAGCCCTGCACCTGTAGGGCTTTGTTCTATCTGAATTTTAAGCCAATAGATTGTTGGCATGGTTGGAATTATGCGCTATTTTGAATTGTTTGCGATACCCGTTGATTACAATGTAGATTTGGCAAAAGTAACTAAGAATTACCTCGAACTCCAGCGTGCCGTTCACCCAGATCGCCATGCCAATGCCAGCAGCCGTGATAAGTTATTAGCCGTACAAAATACCGCAGAAATTAATGATGCCTTACAAATTTTAAAGCATCCGGTAAAACGCGCAGAATACATGCTGAGTGAATTGGGTGTTGATATTCGTGCCGAGCAGCAAACACTACAAGATCCACTGTTTTTAATGCAGCAAATGGAATTACGTGAAGAGCTTGAAGAGCTAAGCACAAGCGATGATCCAGACACAGCGATTGCTCAGTTCGAGAAGCAAATAAAACAACTAGACAGCCAATACAGTGCGCAACTTGCTGAGCAATTGGCAAGTAATGATGAGCAGCAATGGCAGTTAGCCGCTGATAGCATTCGAAAATTAAAGTTCGTGTATAAATTACGAGATGAATTAGAGCGTATTGAAGACAGTTTATTCGACGATTAATTATCTAACTTACTGCACCATTGGTAAGTCAAACAAGAGTTAAAGATCATTATGGCATTATTGCAGATTGCTGAGCCGGGGCAGAGCGCGGCACCACATGAACATAAGTTAGCAATTGGTATTGACCTTGGTACTACCAACTCACTTGTTGCGACAGTACAAAGTGGCGAAGCCCGTACATTAACCGATGTTAATGGCGCAGCCATGTTACCGTCTGTTGTACGTTACGCCGCTGATGGTATAACAGTAGGCGAACTTGCCGCTCAAGCTGCAACACAAGATCCTGTAAATACTTTAATTTCAGTTAAACGTTTTTTAGGTAAAACTCAAGCTGAAATAGAGCAAAGCTACGGCCAATTACCGTATGATTTTTGTCAGCATGATGGCGCATTAGCGATTACCACCGCGGCTGGCAACATCAGCCCAATCACCGCATCAAGCGATATTTTAAAAGCATTAAAGCAACGCGCCGAAGAAAGCTTTGCAGGGCAAGATATTTTAGGTGCCGTGATCACAGTACCTGCTTATTTTGATGATGCACAGCGCCAAAGCACCAAAGATGCCGCAGAGCTTGCTGGTATTAATGTACTGCGTTTATTAAACGAGCCAACTGCAGCCGCGGTTGCTTATGGTTTAGATTCAGGCCAAGAAGGCATTATCGCAGTTTATGATTTAGGCGGCGGTACCTTTGATATTTCAATCTTGCGTTTAAACCAAGGTGTATTTGAAGTACTGGCAACCGGTGGTGATTCAAGCCTAGGTGGTGATGATTTTGACTCATTATTAGTGGATCATTTTAAACGTGAAACCGGTGTGATGACGCTATCTCCATCAGTATTACGCTTATTTATTAATAAAGCTAAAGCTTGTAAAGAAGCACTAAGCCAATATGCTAAAGTGAATGTTGGTCTTGAGTTTGATGATGAAAAATACACGGTTGAAGTCACTCGCGAAAAGTTTGAAGAACTAGCCATGGTGCTGGTGAAAAAAACACTCCGTTCGTGTCGCCGTGCAGTTAAAGATGCTGGTATTACAAACGACGAAGTACTGCAAGTAGTTATGGTCGGCGGTTCAACCCGTATGCCAATCGTACGTAACCAAGTCGCTGAGTTTTTTAATAAAGAGCCGCTTACCTCTATTGATCCGGACCGCGTCGTTGCACTTGGTGCAGCATTACAAGCGGATGTGTTAGTGGGTAACAAGCCTGATTCAGACATGTTGTTACTTGATGTATTACCACTGTCGCTTGGCCTTGAGACTATGGGCGGCTTAGTGGAAAAGATTATTCCGCGTAATACCACTATACCTGTAGCACGAGCACAAGAGTTTACCACTTTTAAAGATGGTCAAACTGCAATGTCGCTGCATGTATTGCAAGGTGAACGAGAGCTAGTTGATGATTGCCGTTCATTGGCTAAATTTAGCTTAAAAGGTATTCCACCAATGGCAGCCGGTGCGGCGCATATTCGTGTGACCTTTAAAGTCGATGCCGATGGCTTACTTAGCGTATCTGCAATGGAAAAATCAACTGGCGTACAAGCTGAAATCCAGGTTAAACCATCGTTTGGTTTGTCAGATGACCAAGTAGCTAATATGCTTAAAGAGTCGATGACTAATGCCAAAGATGATATGCAAGCGCGTATGCTCAAAGAGCAACAAGTTGAAGCATTGCGTGTTATCGAAGCACTTTATGCATCATTAGCAACAGACAGTGCTTTACTTGCTGAACATGAATTAACTAACTTGAACGCTGAAATAGCGAAGCTAGTTACAGTTCGTGAGACAGCTACCGAGCCAAATCAAATAAAAGCAGCCATTGAGAAAGTTGATAACGCCAGCAGTAAATTTGCTGAGTTAAGAATGGATGCATCGATCAAAAAAGCACTGCAAGGGCAGTCAGTAGACAACGTTTAAAAGAGGTTAGAATGCCACAAATTATTTTTCTTCCCCATCCGGAATTATGTCCTGACGGCGCTGCAATTGATGCACCAAGTGGTGAAACAGTTCTTAATGTTGCACTTAAAAACGGTATCAGTATTCCACATGCTTGTGAAAAATCATGTGCGTGTACCACTTGTCATTTAGTTATTCGTGAAGGTTTTGACTCACTTGATGAAAGTGACGAGCTTGAAGACGACATGCTAGATAAAGCATGGGGTTTAGAGCCTGAATCACGCCTAGGTTGCCAAGCAATAATCCGTGATGAAGACTTAATAGTTGAAATACCGAAGTACAATCTCAATATCGTTAATGAAGAGCATTGATTTAAAGCGCAGCTATAAGTTGTAAGCCTTAAGCTTTAAAGAAAACACCGCGCTCAATTTGAACGCGGTGTTTTTGTTTATAAAGGTGGAAAATTGCGCGAGGTAAACTCGCGCCTACGGGTTTGGCATCAATGTTTGAATTTGCGTAGGAGCCGGCTTTAGCCGCGAAAGATTTAAGTGATTTATTCACAAAGAGGTTAAGAGTGCGCTGCGCTTTAGAGATAAGTGAAGGGTATATCTTCTCATTTACGCTCACGCGGCTACGGTTTGGCATCAATGTTTGAATTTGTGTAGGCGCGGCTTTATGTCGCGCGGTTGTATTGAGATGTTAGATTTTAGGTGGAGCTAGTCTTTGCCTTTGACCTAGTACCTTTCACTTATCGGTGGTGAACATAACATTGGCTATATGCCGTAATAATTGCTTTGGAGGTTTTATGAATAATCTACTATTTAACAACTCTTTCATTAACGGTGAGTTTTACTCCACTGAAAAACACTTTAGTGTTGATGATCCCGCTACACAGCAAAGCATCATCATGGTAAGTGATATCGATGATGATGGGGTTCATAAAGCCATCAACGCCGCTCACGGCGCATTTATTAAACTCAAAGCCACCAATGCCACAACGCGTAGTAATGTATTAATGCGTTGGTTTGAACTGGTTATGCAACATAAACAAACTCTTGCTGAATTAATGACTAAAGAGCAAGGTAAACCATTAAAAGAAGCCCTTGGTGAAGTTGAATATGGGGCTGGGTTTATTAAGTGGTTCGCAGAGCAAGCCAAACGTAGCTATGGTGATGTGATCCCCGCCACTGATGACAATCATCGTTTAACTAGTTTTAAACAGCCTATTGGTGTGGTTGCAGGCATAACTCCTTGGAATTTTCCAATTGCTATGGTTACCCGTAAAGTTGCACCAGCCTATGCCGCTGGGTGTAGCTTTGTACTAAAACCTTCGGAACATACACCTTTATGTGCTTTAGCATTAGCTTATTTGGCTGACCAAGCCGGTTTTGAAAAAGGCGCTTTTAATGTATTGCTCTCTGAAAACGCTAAAATGGTGGGTGAGTTACTAACTGAATCTGAACTTGTTCGTAAGTTCACTTTTACCGGTTCAACGGGCGTAGGTAAGCAATTACTTGCACAATGTGCCCCTACTATTAAGCGTACTTCAATGGAACTTGGTGGTAACGCGCCGTTTATTATTTTTGATAATGCCGATTTGGATGAAGCGGTAACGGGACTTATGGGGGCAAAATTTAGAAATGGCGGGCAAACTTGCGTCGCGGCTAACCGTATTTTTGTACAGCGTAGCGTGCTTGATCAAGTTGTCGATAAATTAGCTAAAAAAGTTACAGCACTGAAAGTCGGTAATGGGCTTGATGACGCAACAGATATAGGGCCGTTGATTTATCCTAAAGCTAAGCAAAAAGTACAAGAGTTGGTTGCAGATGCCAAAGCAAAAGGTGCGGTACAAATAGGTGATAATGTTGAGCTTGGTGGTAACTATCAAGCACCGCTTATTTTAAATGGGGTAACTGCGGAGATGGACATTTACCATCAAGAAGTTTTTGGCCCGGTGGTGAGTATCATTGTATTTGATGAAGAGCCTGAAGTTTTAGCACTGGCCAACGATGTGCCTTATGGTTTAGCTGCTTATTTTTATAGCCAAGATTTGAAACAAATATACCGAGTGAGCGAAGCGTTAGAGTACGGTATGGTAGGTATTAACGAAGGGTTAATATCAAACCCCGTCGCACCGTTCGGTGGGGTTAAGCAGTCAGGTCTTGGTCGCGAAGGTGGCCACCAAGGGCTCGACGAGTACCTCGAAGAAAAATATGTGTGTATGAAAATTTAGCTTTAGAGCGGTAAGCTATAAGTTTTGAGCTGTCCGAGTGCTTTTTAAGTGTTGACATAATAATTTGCAACGCTCAAATTTTTGGC
>NZ_JACJDS010000068.1:4640-8220 GCF_014163635.1 Pseudoalteromonas sp. SR44-8 | reverse complement strand
TAGGTATTAGGTATTAGGTATTAGGTATTAGGTATTAGGTTAAAGGCAGAGATTAGCTACACCTGAAATCTAATGACTGATGGTTCAATACAACCGCGCGGCATAAAGCCGCGCCTACGCTTTAAAGCATAGGAGCTAGGCTTTAGGCTCTAGGTCCTAGTCACTTCCCTAGCACCTTTGTCTTCCTAGCACCTTTAATCTTTTAGCGGTGGCAAGCCACTCGCCTACAAGCTATTAATTAAACACCAGAGTAAAATGCAACACCCGTAGGCGTTGAGCTTGCTGACGCGTGTTCGTTAACACATTTATGAATAAATCAATTAAACAATTTTTACCACCGAGAGCACCGAGGCGCTTCGCGCTACACCGAGAAAGTAAAGTAAAGTTAAGCCTAGCACCTTTAAACTCTTTCGCGGCTGAAGCCAGCTCCTACGATAAATTTAAACCCTGTAGGAAATGGCTTTAGCCATGAATTTTATAATCCCCGCGCCATAAAGCCGCGCCTACGCTTTAAAATATAGGAGCTAGGCTTTAGGCTCTAGGTCCTAGTCACTTCCCTAGCACCTTTGTCTTCCTAGCACCTTTAATCTTTTAGCGGTGGCAAGCCACTCGCCTACAAGTGATTTAACACCGAAATAAACCTTAACACCGTAGGCGTTGAGCTTGCTGACGCATAAACACCGAAACAATATTGAATATCGCGGTGGCAAGCCACTCGCCTACAAGTGATTTAACACCGAGATAAACCTTAACACCGTAGGCGTTGAGCTTGCTGTCGCACCAACACCATAACAATATTGAATATCGCGGTGGCAAGCCACTCGCCTACAAGTAAGTGATTAAACATCAAAGTAAACTTTAACACCGTAGGCGTTAAGCTTGCTGACGCACCAACACGGAGCCACATTTAAAACATAGGAACTAGGTTTTAGGCTATAGGTCCTAGTCACTTCCCTAAAACCTAATACCTTTGTCTTCCTAGCACCTAGTCACTTCCCTAGAGCCTAAAACCTCTAACCTTCTCTCTTCAACCTTTTAATTTGACATTTTTTATCCTAACCTTGTTTCTAATTTGTATAATTTAATCAACAAGGATCAACCATGAAAATTACCCATCATGGAGCGGTGAATGGGGTTACGGGGTCATGCCATCAGTTAGATTATGATCAACATTCATCGGTGTTAATTGACTGTGGACTTTTTCAAGGGGAAGACGCAGGGCCAAGTTTAGCTATCGACTTTGATATCTCTACTGTCACTGCGCTGATTGTTACGCATTGTCATATTGACCACGTTGGCCGCATACCTTACTTATTTGCTGCTGGTTTCACTGGCCCTATTTTTACCTCGAAGGCATCGGCAAGTCTATTGCCATTAGTGATCGAAGATGCACTTAAAGTCGGTGTAACGCGAGATCAAAAAATTATTAACGCCTGTTTAAGCTTACTTACCAAGCATATTGTCGCTATCGAATTTAATACCTGGTTTGACTTACCAACCACCAGTAACAAGCCCATCGCGAAAGCTCGCTTACAGCGTGCCGGGCATATTTTAGGGTCCGCCTATGTTGAAATAGATATAAAAACTAAAACTAGCAAGGGAAATTCCCATCGCGTAGTATTTTCTGGTGACCTAGGAGCGCCGCATACTCCGCTACTGCCTTCCCCCAAAGCGCCTTACAAAGCCGATACTTTAGTGATCGAATCAACCTATGGTGATAAAAACCATCAAGGCCGAAAAGAACGCACGCAAACACTGAAAAAGGTGATTGAAAAAGCCGTTGCCGATAATGGCATTGTACTTGTGCCAGCGTTTAGCATTGGCCGTACGCAAGAGTTACTGTACGAACTGGAGCAAATAATTCACAACGCAGCTAAAAATTCGCCATGGCAAAGCATAGAAGTCATTGTGGACTCCCCTATGGCAGCTAACTTCACCACAGAGTATCGAAAATTTAAAACTCTCTGGGACGATGAAGCAAAAAAACGCTTAGCCAAAGGTCGTCATCCATTAAACTTTGCGCAGTTGCATACTATCGACAGCCACCAAGAGCATATTGCCGTAATTAATTACCTAAGCAAACGCAAACAACCCGCGATTATTCTTGCCGCTAGTGGCATGTGCACCGGCGGGCGAATTGTGAATTATCTAGAGCGATTTTTACCTGATGAAACTACCGATGTGATTTTTGTTGGCTACCAAGGCCGTGGCACGCTCGGCCGAGATATTCAAACCTATGGACCAAGTAATGGTTATGTGCATATTAATGACCATAAAATCACCATTAACGCAGCAGTACACACAATCAGCGGCTACAGTGCTCATGCAGATCAAAACGGCTTAATAAAATTTGTAACAGGTATGCGTAAAAAGCCCAGCCATATAAAAATAGTGCACGGTGATGATAACGCCAAAAATGCGCTAGCAGCAAAATACAAAGAAATACTAGGAGATGAGGTGAATGTTGAGATTGGAAAATGAGGGGGGGCAGTCAGGTTTTAGGTTTTAGGTTTTAGGTTTTATCAAAAATAACTATAAAATCAGTGTGGGTAATTAAAAAACTTAAACAATTTAAACGTCTCAGATTCGTTCTTTAATTTTAGAGATTAAGCTCGACAGCATTTTTGATAACTCAGATGTTTCACACAGCCAAAGTTGACCGATATTCGAATCAATATAGTTTATATCAATACCTATATAAATTTGTGTTCTAGCTTCAGCTAAAGAAGAACGAGCAATATCTAAAAAGCGCACTTTTTCTTTATCGCTATCTCGTGTCATTCCCTCAGCAATATTACTAGGTACAGACAATCCGGCACGTGTTAACTGATCTCGAAAACCAAAATCTTTTGTTATTGTTGAATTTTTATAGATATCTGCACTTAAACGAGCAGCTCGTTTCCACACTTCTAAGCTTTCAAAGTTCATCATGCCTATTATCCTTAACAGTAATTTATTTTGAGCTTAGTTTTTATTTAATAAAATACAACCTTAAATTTTTTGCTCTTAATATCTACCTAACACCCAATACCTAACACTTTTGACCTTTTAGCGGTGGTAAGCCACTCGCATACACGTAATTAAACACCAGTATACAATTTAACACCGTAGGCGTTAAGCTTGCTGACGCGTGTTCATTAACACCTTTATAAATAAATCAATTAAAATCTTTCGCGGCTAAAGCCGGCTCCTACGATAAATTTACCCCCTATAGGAAATGGTTTTAGCCATGAGTTTTTAAACCCGCGGCATAAAGCCCCGCCGACTCTTAACCCTAACACTGTGCTTGGTTTAATCTCTACCTAAAACCTAACACCTAACACCTAACACCTTTAACCTTTTCGCGGTGGCAAGCCACTCGCCTACACGTAATTAAACACCTGAATACAATTTAACACTGTAGGCGTTAAGCTTGCTGACGCGTGTTCATTAATATCTTTGTGAATAAATCAATTAAACAATTTTTACCACCGAGAGCACCGAGGCGCTTCGCGCTACACCGAGAAAGTAAAGTTAAGCCTAACACCTAGCCACTTCCCTAGAACCTTTAAAATCTTTCGCGGCTAAAGCCGGCTCCTAC
>NZ_JACJDS010000068.1:0-4540 GCF_014163635.1 Pseudoalteromonas sp. SR44-8 | reverse complement strand
GAAAACCATTTGCACAAAGAGAAGACAATGAGTGTAAATGAGAAAGCAAAGGGCTTCGAGCACCTAGGTCCTAGTCACTTCCCTAGAACCTAGTACCGTTGTCTTCCAATCCCCTTTGACCTTTTAGCGCTGGCAAGCCACTCGCCTACACGTAATTAAACAATAGCATACAATTTAACTCCGTAGGCGTTAAGCTTGCTGACGCGTGTTCATTAACACCTTTATAAATAATCTTTCGCGGCTAAAGCCGGCTCCTACGAAAACCATTTGCACAAAGAGAAGACAATGAGTGTAAATGAGAAAGCAAAGGGCTTCGAGCACCTAGGTCCTAGTCACTTCCCTAGAACCTAGTACCGTTGTCTTCCAATCCCCTTTGACCTTTTCGCGGTGGCAAGCCACTCGCCTACACGTAATTAAACACCTGAATACAATTTAACTCCGTAGGCGTTAAGCTTGCTGACGCGTGTTCATTAGTATCTTTGTGAATAAAATCAATTAAACAATTTTTACCACCGAGAGCACCGAGGCGCTTCGCGCTACACCGAGAAAGTAAAGTTAAGCCTAGCACCTAGTCACTTCCCTGGAACCTTTAAACTCTTTCGCGGCTAAAGCCGGCTCCTACGAAAACCATTTGTACCCTGTAGGAAATGGCTTTAGCCATGAGTTTTAAACCCGCGGCATAAAGCCCCGCCTACTCTTAACCCTAACACTGTGCTTGGTTTAATCTCTACCTAAAACCTAACACCTAGTCACTTTTCTAGCACCTAATCCCTTTAACCTTTAACTATTATTTAATCACTACCAAATAAATCGCGCGTATAAACTTTATCAGCTACATCTGTTAACTCTGCAACCATACGGTTGGAAATAACAACATCAGCAATTTCTTTAAACTCATTAAGATCTTTAATTACTCGTGAATTGAAAAATGCTTCATCTTTTAAAGCTGGCTCATATACGACAACTTCAATCCCCTTAGCTTTAATGCGCTTCATGATACCTTGAATAGCAGAGGCTCTAAAGTTATCTGAGCCGGCCTTCATAACTAAGCGGTATACACCGACAACTTTAGGATTGCGTTTAATGATTGAGTTAGCAATAAAATCCTTACGAGTTTTATTAGCATCAACAATTGCCCTAATCATATTATTCGGCACTACTTGATAGTTAGCTAAAAGCTGCTTGGTATCTTTTGGTAAACAATAACCGCCATAACCAAATGAAGGATTATTATAATGGTTACCTATGCGAGGGTCTAAGCTTACACCTTGTATAATTTGCTTCGCATTTAAGCCATGGCTCTCAGCATAACTATCAAGCTCATTAAAGTAGGCAACACGCATTGCAAGGTAAGTATTTGAGAATAACTTGATTGCTTCGGCTTCTGTAGAGTCAGTAAACAGAACCTCAATATCTTGCTTTATTGCACCTTGAGCCAATAAATTAGCAAAAATATTAGCCCGCTCACTCTGCTCACCGACAATAATGCGAGATGGATATAAATTGTCGTGCAATGCTTTACCTTCACGTAAAAATTCTGGCGAAAATATTACATTATCAGTGCCAAGCTTTTCTTTAATCGATCGAGTAAAGCCTACAGGCACAGTTGACTTAATAACCATAGTCGCCGTTGGGTTAATTCTCATTACATCTTTAATAACCGACTCAACACTACTGGTATTAAAATAGTTTGTTACAGGATCATAATCGGTAGGAGTAGCAATAATTACAAACTCAGCACCAACCAGAGCAGACTCTTTATTTGTGGTCGCGGTAAAATTTAATTGCTTGTTTTGTAAAAAATCACTTATTTCAACGTCAACAATTGGCGATTGCTGGTCTTTTAAAAGCGCGACTTTTTTTTCGTCTATATCAAGGGCAACAACCTTATTGTGTTGCGCAAGTAACATAGCATTAGACAGGCCAACGTAACCCGTACCAAAAACAGTAACTTTCATTTCACCGTCCTTAAACTTCTGATTTGAGCGTCCTAACCCTAGTAAAGGCACATAGCCTAATATCTAGAGACTTTCATCCAATTCATTAATTTACATCACAATATATGATTAAAACAGTTTAAAACTTAAAGCCTTTAATCTCTTCTCTGTGAACTCCGTGCTCTCAGTGGTAAATAAATCACTTAAAAACAAGTTTACCACCGAGATGTACAGAGGCGCCTCCAGTTACACCGAGAAGGTAAAGTTAAGCCTGACTCCAGTCAGTTCCCTAGCTCCTAGTCACTTATTTAGTACCTTCAACCTTTAATTTCTTCCTCTGTGATCTTAGTGCCCTCCGTGGTGAATAAATCACTTAAACAATTTTACCACCGAGAGCACCTAGGCGCTTCGCGCTACACCGAGAAAGTAAAGTCTACAACCTGTGTTTTTAGAACCTAGAACCTTTCTCTTCCTAGCACCTTTAACCTTTCCCCTACCCCTTCAAATTAACTACATTCGCTTGAGGCTGGCTCTCAAGCTGGGCGTCTTTTTTAGCATTCCAAACCAAATC
Organism: Pseudoalteromonas sp. SR44-8; assembly: GCF_014163635.1. Lineage (NCBI taxonomy): Bacteria > Pseudomonadati > Pseudomonadota > Gammaproteobacteria > Alteromonadales > Pseudoalteromonadaceae > Pseudoalteromonas > Pseudoalteromonas sp. SR44-8. Next base: position 2,032 of record NZ_JACJDS010000068.1, on the reverse strand, counting down.
ACAAATACCATCGGTAGGGTTAAAGCCAGTTGGGGCGTCGAGTAATAATTGGCGGATCATTTCGTGATCAAAGTTATGGCACGCGATATCAAATGCTTCTAAAAATACTTTTAACTCCGCTAACGGCAACATAGCTTCATGAGCTGTCATAATACGTTCGTGTGGGGTTTCTCCCACGTTATCACCGATTAATAATTCTTCGTAAAGCTTTTCACCCGGGCGCAGCCCAGTGCATAAAATTTCAATGTCACCATGCGGGTTGGTTTTATCTTTAACTTCAAAACCGGAAAGGCGGATCATCTTACTGGCTAAATCTTTAATTTTCACCGAATCCCCCATATCAAGAACAAATACATCACCGCCTTTCCCCATAGAGCCTGCTTGAATTACCAATTGTGCAGCTTCAGGTATGGTCATAAAAAAACGAGTAATATCTTGGTGGGTGAGGGTAATTGGGCCACCTTCTTTAATTTGCCTACGGAATAACGGTACTACAGAGCCAGACGAGCCAAGCACATTACCAAAACGAACCATGCAAAAACGCGTACCATGTTCTTTACCTTTGGTTTGCGCTAAGCCTTGCAGTACCAGCTCAGCCATTCGTTTAGTAGCCCCCATCACATTAGTTGGTCGCACCGCTTTATCGGTAGAAATTAATACAAAAGTCTCAACCCCAGCATTTACAGCAGCTTTGGCTGCGTAGTAAGTACCAAATACATTATTACGTACACCTTCAACCACATTGTGCTCAACCAGTGGAACGTGTTTATAAGCTGCAGCGTGGTAAACCGTTTGCACACAAAATGCCATCATTACTGTTTCAATACGGTTAATACGCTGTACCGAGCCCATTATTGGGATTAGCTCTAAATCAATATGGTTATTAGTTATATATTCATGTAGCTCTTTTTCAATTGAATATAAACCAAACTCAGATATTTCAAATAACACCAGCTTTTTAGGTTGTTGCCTAACTATTTGTCTACAAAGCTCAGAGCCAATAGACCCACCGGCCCCTGTAACCATAACTATTTTACCAGTAATGTTGGCAGCCATAAGTTCGGGTTTTGGTGTTACTGGGTCACGGCCTAATAAATCTTCAATTTCAACTTCTCTAAATTCAGAGAGCTGCGCTTTACCTTCAACCACATCAGCCATACCTGGGATAGATAAAACTTTAATCGTCAACGGTTCAAGCTGCGCAAGCACCTCTTTACGCCTTGCCCTGCTTGCACTAGGTAGCGCTAGTAATACTTTAGTAGCCTTGCCCTTATTGATCAGTTCATAAATATCTTTAAAACTAATTACCGGAATACCTTGAACGATCGAACCTTGCTTAGTGGCATCATCGTCAATAAAAGCTCGAACATAATATTCCGGCCCGGCACCAAGTGCTGTAGCAAGCTGTCTTCCTGCAGAACCTGCACCATAAATAATAACCGACTCTTTATTTACAGTAGCCATTCTGCCAATCATCGCACGTACCAAAATGCGCGAACCTCCAACCGTAAGTAAACATAACCAAGCAAAAATAAATGGCATAGTACGCGGGATGGTAATACCGACAAAAAACGATAGTAATACTAAGCTTACAGTGGTGATAACTGTACCCAGTACAATAGCCCATAACGCCTGAGCGTTCATGTACCTGAGCACTGCACGGTATAATCCTAAATTAATAAATGCGATTAAACCGGTAGGAATTAACATTGCTAACAGCAGCCAATTACCCAATTCACTAAAAGGTGCAAGGCTGTCTAAACGCACTATAAGCGCAAGCCAAAATGCTGCGGCAATAAAAAGTGAATCAATAAATAAGGTAATAGCACGCTTTTTAGCGCGAGAAGCATTCAAAATAGACCGGATGAAACTATCCACAACAAGTTCCCTTTTCTTGTACTTTGTTGATTCGAAAAGCAAAGAGCTAATAATATACTCTTTGATTGTTAACATTTTATGAATTATAGCGTATAAAAAGCGTTGGAGCTAGGAGCTCAAAGGTCAAAGGTCAAAGGTCAAAGGTCAAAGGTCA
>NZ_JACJDS010000067.1:0-8634 GCF_014163635.1 Pseudoalteromonas sp. SR44-8 | reverse complement strand
GTGAAAGTAGGACATTGCCAGGCTCCAAATAAGAGAAACCCGTTACAGCGATGTGACGGGTTTTTTGTTGTCTGGAATAAAATGAAAACACCAAGCCAAGACCCCATGGTGAACTCAGTAGTGGCTGCTCTTGCATATCCTGTGCTTCACGGCATTCGTATTCCTATACATCAAACAAACCAGCTCGAAGGCGAGCCCCGCACAAGGCCGCCCCGACACAAAGATAGTGTCGCATTTGCTATGTGGCTCTCTACCGCTGTGGGCACCACGACATTGCCAGGCTCCAAATAAGAGAAAGCCGCTTTAGAAATGAAGCGGCTTTTTTACGTCTGGAATAAAGTAAAAAGAAGGTTCGAGGTGAAAGGTAATAGTTTAGAGGAAAAGAATAAGAGCCTAAAGCCTACTCTATACATTTGCTATGTGGCTCTCTACCGCTGTGGGCACCACAACATCCTACTGCGTAGCGCACCATGGATCTAAATTGAGAAAGCCGCTCAGAAATGAAGCGGCTTTTTTACGTCTGTAGGAAAGCTAATGGCTTTGAGCTGTCAGCAGCGTAGTGTTAACCTTTGACATGCGTGTACTGCCATTTTTCTAAGCTTGAAAACTCGAAAATTTATTTCCTCTATCAGCTAAAGAATTTTGATTTTATGACTGTTTCAAATTCATGACAGTAAGTAACTCAGTAATTACAAAATAGGCTGTAATATTTAGTTAATTATGTCGCCAAAAACTGAAATAATGTGTTGATTTCTATATGCTCTTGCCAAATTATTATACTAATAGGTGAAGTGCATGAACTCTTCCACTGATGCTGCGCAGTTTGACGCAGTGACAACAAGTAAACCGAAATGGAACTTTCATGATACCCAATGGGTGTTGAGTCTTTTTGGTACTGCCGTCGGTGCCGGTATTTTGTTTTTGCCAATTAATATTGGTATTGGTGGCTTTTGGCCGCTGATCATTTTAGCGTGTTTAGCGTTTCCAATGACTTTCTTAGCCCACCGTGGTTTAGCGCGTTTTGTATTGTCATCAAAGAACAAAGATGCTGATTTTACCGATGTGGTTGAAGAGCATTTTGGTGTGAATGCTGGTAGATTAATTTCATTATTGTATTTCTTATCAATATTTCCAATTCTACTGATCTATGGTGTTGGCCTAACTAATACTGTTGATAGTTTTATGGTAAACCAATTAGGTATGGAAGCACCTTCTAGAGTATTGCTTTCAGGAATTTTAGTTGCAGGTATGATCAGCTTGATGCTCGGTGGTGAAAGGCTAATGTTGCGTGCTTTTGCTATTTTAGTGTATCCGTTAGTCGGTATTTTATTGTTTTTATCGTTGTATTTAATTCCGAGCTGGCAAGTACCAAATATGGCCTTTCCTGAGTTTGCAGGCTTTAGTAAAACGTTATGGCTGTCAATTCCTATTATAGTGTTCTCATTTAGCCACGCAGCGGCGATCTCAAGCTTTGTAAACGTACAGCGAGGTCATTATGGTAAACAAGCGACAGCTAAGTCCGAGGCGATTCTAAAGCGCACCAGTTTATTACTGATAGTGTTCGTTCTATTGTTTGTATTTTCGTGTGTACTTTCATTAACACCAGAGCAAATGTTGCAAGCAAAAGCACAAAATGTATCCGTGTTATCATACTTAGCTAATGTTACTGACAACTCATTTATTGCCACCTTTGGCCCGCTAGTCGCGTTTATTGCTATCACTTCATCTTTCTTAGGTCACTTTTTAGGAGCAAGAGAAAGCTTTAATGGGCTTGTTACTAAGCAAACCAACCTATCAGTGAAGAGCGCCGATAAAATTGGCGTTGCTATTATGTTCTTGGCAATTTGGTTTTGTGCTGTTAAAAACCCAAGTATCTTAGATATGATGGACCAACTATCAGGGCCGATTATTGCGATGATCTTATTCATCATGCCAATGATCGCTGTTTATAAGGTTCCAGCATTACAAAAGTACCGTGGCCGTTTTAGCACTTTGTTTGTGTTAGCTGTAGGCTTATTAGCGGTAGCTGCATTGATTTATGGTTTTGTTGCTTAGCGAGTAGCTTTAGAGACTTTAGTTAGATTAAATAAAGGCCCTGTAGGTGACAAACTTACAGGGCTTTTTAGTTTATGCTATTGCAGCTAGAGCGCAGGTTCTAATATCAGCGGTGACGGTAAAATTAATGGACACACCGCTAGCGGACAAAGCATCTCATTCCAATTGTATGGTGGAATTTCCGGCAACCTCCATAATGATGAAATTAGCCTGGGGCGAAGTTAAATCTCAAAGTGCCAATGGCCTTTGCTATAAAAGTAATGTTAAAGATTTGAGCCCCAGCGGTGTACATCAGGTTATCGCTAATAGCGGTGCATGGGTTGAAAGAGGAGAGTATTGCCTAGATAAAACTAACGCTTTTACCATGAGTGATGGTGATAGAACCTTTGTCCTAAAAGGTTTTCACATTGTTACTAAAGAGCTTAAAGATTGGATATGGATCTCATTTATTTGGCAACCCGAACCAGATATAGGCTTTGGTAGTGACAGACCGGACAGTATCAGTGATGTCTACAGCAACTATATTATGTTAGTGTCGGTCAATGAACTGGAAATGGATCCCTCCCCAGGAAATGGAATGAATAACCTCCCGCTGTTTACTGGCAGTAAAAAATTATTTTTAAACTATCGCAATAAAAAAGAGGTAATCACTTGGAACTCTAACCCTTTTATTGAAGGGCCCGATTCCACCAGTAATTGTATTAGTTGTCATCAGGGAATATTTGCCACGGGCAAATTTGGGCCAAATACAGAGCGTAAACATTTTCCTTATGACTATACCTTTGGCACGCAAAACCGTGATCTTATCTTGATGCCAAGAGTATCATTCAGAAAAGCCATTAACCGAGCCGCAGCGAAATTTAGGTCTAGTCACAAAGATGACAAATAGGGTAAGCGAACTCAGTTTTGAAAATTAACAATGTACTTGAAAAAGCTAAGGAGGTTAGAAGTGCCCCGATGGTGGTGGTGAATAGTCTAATAGTATTTGTAGCTTTAGAGTATCAAGCCAGAGAGAAGCTGAAAGAATAAAAGGCCTACGTAAGGGGCAAGCCCCTTGTATTTGCATATTTGTCGGCGGGGTTTTATGCCGCGTAGCTTTAAATAGGTCGCTGTTAATAATTGCTATTTATGGAACGTAATATTTCCTATAATAGTAATTATTGATTAAGTATTGATGTAACCAACTAATGTTAAAGCAACTTGTAGTCGCTAGTAGTCTAATTATTGTTAGCGGATGTGATGACAACGTTAAACCTAAGCAATCAAAGGCTGCAGTACAACCTTATCAATTAACAACACTTGAACATTATCAGCATCAAGCTAATAACTTACTTCGCAGTATTAGAGTGCAAAAAGACGCAGCTAATTTAGAAACTCAATCTGCTGATTTAGTCGCGCTATCGCAGACTATCCTCAATGACTTGATAGTTGATTATCCACAATGTGCTGAATACATAAATGCGCTTATTGCTGTTGCTGATTTGCTCCCTTCATTGCCCCTAGAAGAAATTGAAAGTGGTTATCATAGCGATGGTAAGCTACCTAAGTTTGACGATCCCATATGTTATCACGGTAAGGATTTATTGGTTCATCCTGCGACTGTACAGGCGGTTGCTCGTTTAGGATTTGTTGACCCACAAGCTTATGAATATGCTGAACTTGAGATTATTGAGGTGATAGCTCATTTTGATCAGGTTGAACAAGCATTAAATAAATAACAAAATGCCGGAGTGTTAACGGGTACTGACATAAAATTGTCATACCAGCTTGCTACTTTAGCACTCTCTTAATGAAGTAATGGGTTGATGATAAGTGAGTGCTCGGCTAGGTATATTAGAAAATATCTTAAAAAACAGTGAAATAACGACACTGTTTCAACCCATCTTTGATATTGCAGGGCAGCAAATTTTAGGTTACGAAGCATTAAGTCGAGGCCCTAAAAATTGCGATCTAGAGATGCCAAATGCGCTTTTTAGTGCTGCAATTGTGCACGATAAAATCTCAGAGCTTGAGTTGTTATGCCGTTCAAAAGCGATCGAAAATTTTGTAAGGTTAAAACTACAAGGCAAATTATTCTTAAATGTAAGTCCTAAAACGTTACTTGATCCCTGCCATCCGAAAGGCGAAACATTACACCTAATTAAGCAGTTTGGCTTGGCCGCTAATAGAGTGGTGATTGAAGTTACCGAACAAGAAAAGGTTGATGATGGTTTTTTATTGCTAAAAACAATTGCCCATTATCGCCAGCTCGGTTTTTCGATTGCCATCGATGATTTAGGTGCAGGCTACTCAGGGTTAAAGCAATGGTCAGAATTATGTCCTGACTATGTGAAGATTGACCGTTATTTTATTGACCATTGCGATGAAAGCGTGGTTAAAAAAGAATTTTTAAAATCAATTATAGAGTTAGCGAAAGTTACCAAAACAGCGGTGATAGCAGAGGGCATAGAGCGGGTTGAAGAACTCAGTTTACTTGAAGGGCTAGGCATTGTGAATGCACAAGGCTTTTTGCTGGAACGACCAAGTTTAAAACCTAGCTTAGCGTTTGACTCAGCTCAATTACAGCAATTAAGTTTTACCCCACTTAACAATCAGTTTGAGCAATCAATGGCGATAGGTTGGTTAGCGATCGAACAAGCGCCAATAGACAGTCATACTCGTTGTAAAGATGCGCATAATATTTTTGAAAAAGATAAATCGATTATCAGTCTTGCGGTTGTCAATGAAAGCTTGCAGCCGATAGGCTTATTACACAAAGATCAACTGACAGAAGTATTTGCGGCTCCTTATGGCCATGCTTTATACGACAAACAACCGGTTACGGCACTAATGCATAAGCAACCCTTGGTAGTTGATGAAAATCAGCTGCTTGATACTGTTAGTCAGCAAATTACCGAAAATGATTTTGATATTCGCCGTCATATTGTGATCACTCGCACTGAGCAGTACTTAGGGCTCGCGCCACTGCGGGATATTTTAAAACATATTACGGAAGAGAAAATTCGTCATGCTCAGCATGCTAATCCACTTACTATGCTGCCGGGGAATGTTGCAATTAACGAAGCAATTGAGCATAGATTAAGAGCCAAACACAGCTTTGCATTAGCCTATATTGATTTAAACCACTTTAAGCAGTTCAACGATTTATATGGTTACGCCAGTGGTGATAGTGTTATCAAATTATTGGCCGATGTCACCACCCAAGCTTGTAGTAATGTGCCCAGTTTTGTTGGTCATATTGGTGGCGATGATTTTATGGTGGTCTTTGATGGTGATGATGCGGCTACAGTATGTAACAACATAATAACTGAGTTTGAGCTGAAATCTCGTGCATTCTTTACGCCAGAGCATATTGCCAGTGGTGGTTATTGGGCAACTAATCGTGAAGGTGAAAAGCAATTTGTCCCTTTACTTACTTTATCGATTGGCGTTGTTGAACCCGATCTAGAGCAGTGTACTAACAGCCATCAAATTGCTGCATTGGCAACAGATGCTAAAAAAGAAGCAAAACGCTATCGCCACAGCTATCTATTTTTATGTAAACGACGTGGTCCTGCTTTGGCGGTTGTGCGTTTAACTCCTGAGAAACAAGTCATATAAAATAACGTTAAGTAGGGCTGTTTTTCTTGAGTATTTATTGCTCAGCGTGTAGCTTTACTAAAACACTAGAAAATAATAAATATGACTAGGTATTTCTTTTCACTCATCTCGCTCTCGGTACTTATTGTTAGTACCGTATACAGTGCTAAAACTGCAGCAAAAGAAACGGTCACAATCGCTCAAGAACCTCGAACATTATATAAACGAGATGCATACTTAAAAGAGTTACTGCAACGTGCGCTTGATGCTGCTAATTATTCAGCCCAGTTAGAATCTGTCGTGGTACATCCTCACCAGCAGCGCGCGCTCATAGCCCTTGCCGATAATAGCGTTGACCTATATTGGAGTATGACCAGCCCAGAACGAGAAACCTTAGCAATACCGATAAAAGTGCCGTTATTTAAAGGTTATATTGGTAAGCGAGCCTTAGTAACTAGGCAGTTGTTTCTTAATCGCTTTGCTGATATCAAGAGCAAAGAGCAACTAAAAGGGTTTACTGCAATTCAAGGGCATGACTGGCCCGATACCAAAATATTGGCATATAATGACTTATCGGTGCGACCGTTTGCAAATTATCAAGCGATGTTTAATATCGTTTTGACCGGACGAGTTGATTATTTTCCTCGCTCCTTCATAGAAGTAAGCTCAGAGTTAAAAGAAGTTAATAAGCAAGCGCTGGTTATTGTGCCAAATTTATATATTAGCTACCCGAGTGCTTTTTATTACTTTGTGGCCAAACACAAGCCAGAACTGGCAAAAACGCTCAGCGATGGCTTAGCTATTATGCAAAAGAACGGTAGTTTTGATGAGCTATTTAACCAGTATTTTGGCGATGATTTAAAGGCCTTGCCATTTGATCCGCAAAACACTGTTGAGATCAAACTAGAGAACCCTTATTTTAATCATTAAAAAAGGAGCCTAGGCTCCTTTTAGTATCGATCTGAGTATAACTCGCTATTAGCGAAGTAACGCTTCAGTTAATACTGGGCGAATTTCACGGATCATCGCTTGTGTTAATTTCGGTGCGCCACAGATAATATTACCGCTGTGAGCGTAATTATTACCACCGGCAAAATCTACAACCATACCGCCAGCTTCTTTAACCATTAGTTCACCTGCAGCTGAGTTCCATGGTTTCAAACCAATTTCAAAGAAACCATCAACACGGCCAGCTGCCACGTATGCCATGTCTAGTGCAGAACAACCGGCACGGCGAATATCAGCAGTGTGAACAAACAATGCTTTGAATGCTTCAGTATACGCATCCATATGGTGTTTGTTTTTGAATGGGAAACCAGTGGCAAGAACAGTACCAGAAAGAACGGTAGTTTTACTTACACGAAGACGTTTGCTATTTAGCTGTGCGCCTTGACCACGAGAAGCGGTGAAAAGCTCGCCACGAATTGGATCGTAGATAACAGCTTGGTCTAGACGACCTTTAACTTTAAGTGCGATAGAAACCGCGTAATGAGGGATGCCTTTGATGAAGTTTGTAGTGCCATCAATAGGATCAACAATCCATTGGTAATCTGCATCTTTACCTACGTGCTCACCTAGCTCTTCACCAACAATAGAGTGAGTAGGGTAAGATTGTAAAATAGTGTCGCGAATTACGGCTTCGGCTTCTTTATCAATATTCGTTACTAAATCATTAGTGCCTTTTTGTTGCACTTCAACTTTTGATAAATCTTCGCCAGCGCGAAGTAAAATTTTGCCTGCGTTACGCGCAGCGCGAACCGCAATGTTTAACATTGGATGCATGGTATTACCTTTGGGTTGTAAAAGAACGTGTATATATTTCTATATATTTCAGCCGGCGTATTCTAGCGATTTTTGACACAAAGTAAACAATAAACCCCAAAAAGTTTTGAGTGTTTTTTGTACTGGGTTGAGTTGCAAGGTAAAAATTACAAGACAAAAGCCAGCATTGATCGTTGATACATCAAACTTCCCATATTTATTACCTAGAACCTAGAACCTAGAACCTAGAATCTTTGCTGCTTACAGCTTTTCTCTATGTTATAATTCGCGCAATTTTTTGGTATGAGTTAAACAGTAATGATCTTAGATGACATCCGCATTGTTTTAGTAAACACCTCGCATTCAGGTAACATCGGCTCAGCGGCGCGCGCGATGAAAACCATGGGCTTATCAAAACTGTATTTAGTTGATCCAGCGTGTGAAGTTGATAGCCACGCCAGCGCATTAGCGGCCGGTGCAACTGATGTGCTAGGTAATGCGGTGATAGTTGACACAGTTGCTGAAGCGATTGCAGGTTGTGCCCTAACTATTGGTACTAGCGCCCGTTCACGTACTTTATCGTGGCCTATGGTGGAACCACGTGAATGTGGTGAGAAGCTAGTTGCCGAAGCTGTTACTGGTCCTGTAGCATTAGTTTTTGGCCGCGAAAACAGTGGTTTAAGTAATGAAGAACTGCAACTGTGCAACTATCATGTGTGTATTCCGGCTAATCCTGAATATAGCTCGCTTAATTTAGCAATGGCTGTGCAGACCTTATGTTACGAAACGCGTATGGCGTTTTTAAATCAACAACCAAAAGCCACGCCAGTAGATGATGCTGTGTATCCAAGCTCAAAACAAACCGAGTTATTTTACGAACACTTAGAACAAACCTTACTGGAAACAGGCTTTATTATTAAGCAGCATCCGGGCATGGTAATGACTAAGCTACGTCGTTTATTTAACCGTGCACGCCCAGAAGATGCCGAGCTAAATATCTTGCGCGGTATTTTAACCTCAATAAATAAGTCTACTAAATAAGCGAAAGTTATAAGACTATTTGCCGCTAATACTTGACTAAATTACTCAGGTAATTACAATGAACACAGTACTTGACTAAAACAGTCGGGTATTGAAGTTAATTGAGGTGCTAGGAAGATATAGGCACTAGGAATAGCTTGACTAGAATCGAGCTATATAAACTTTGTAGAACCTAGAACCTAGAACCTAGAACCTAGA
>NZ_JACJDS010000066.1:0-9661 GCF_014163635.1 Pseudoalteromonas sp. SR44-8 | reverse complement strand
ACCAATCTCACGTTTAACACCCTCCCCCGTCATCACGCCCTGAAAATAAGCAATTGATGAGTAATTCATTTCATGGATGAAATGAAAGCCATGCTTGCACATGGATGTGCTTTCATGGCGTTTACGTTCACATAAATTGTGGTTTGAAGGAAATAGCGTGACGCTCGGGCGCCGTGGGTGACGAGTGACCGAAACGAAGTTTCGCAGCGCGAGGAAGTGGAAGCATGGATGCTGACAGGAACCCAGCTTCAGGGATGAATTGCTTGCAGCAGAATCAATTTAAAAACCGATCGCCCCTTGGTTGCCGCCAGCAAGCTAAACCTTGAATAAGGTTTCTAATGTAGGTCGCGGATTTATCCCGACAAAAATTAGCAGTAAGAACCATCAGCCAAGGTGATACAACTTTTTGGGCTAAAGCCCAACCTACAAACCCACGCGCCAGCAAGCTTAGCGCCTACGGTGGTTAACTCTGCCACTATGTTACATCATTCGTGGCTAAAGCCGACTCCTACAACAATATTTAACCTCGGTGCAGCGCGAAGCGTCTCTGACTTCTCTGTGGTGAAATTTACTTATCGCCCTAAAGAGCGACCTACAAACAATACATATTTACGTGCTTGGGAGTTGGTAATAATATTGGAGAATCGTTGGGTTTCGTTGCACTCTACCCAACCTACGTTCATATAATTTATGGCTTCTCACTAGGCACAAAAAAGCCGCTACATTGCTGCAACGGCTTTTTTAATTATTTGAGTTTAATCAAAAATTAATCTCTGTATGTCTCTACCGCTGGGCATGAACACACTAGGTTACGGTCGCCGTATACGTCATCGATGCGCGTTACTGTAGGCCAGAATTTGTTTTTAGCCACTGCTGGTACTGGGAACGCAGCGTAGAAGCGGTCGTATGCTCTGTCCCACTCGTTACCAAGTACGTCGCCTTGTGTATGCGGTGCAAACACTAGCGGGTTGTTTTCGATAGACCATTCGCCAGAGATCACTTTGTCGATTTCGCCTTTAATTGACACCATAGCTTCGATGAAGCGGTCGATCTCAACTTTAGACTCCGACTCAGTAGGCTCAATCATCAAGGTGCCCGCTACAGGGAACGACATAGTTGGTGAATGGAAGCCGTAATCTTGTAAGCGCTTAGCCACGTCCATTTCAGTGATGCCTGAAAGCTCTTTAAGTGGGCGTAAGTCAACAATACATTCGTGAGCAACACGGTTGTTGCGACCACGGTATAAAATTGGGAAGTGCTGGCTTAACTCATGAGTTAAGTAGTTAGCACTTACGATTGCCATTTCAGTGGCTTGTTTAAGGCCTTCGCTACCCATCATGGTGATGTAAGCCCATGAGATAGGTAAAATAGCTGCTGAGCCGTATGGCGCTGCTGATACTGCTCCGTTGCCGATACTCGTACCTGGTACGTTAATTACGCTGTGGTTAGGCATAAATGGCGCTAGGTGTGATTTAACACCGATTGGGCCAACACCTGGGCCACCGCCGCCATGTGGGATACAGAACGTTTTATGCAAGTTTAAGTGCGATACGTCTGAACCGATAAAGCCTGGGCTTGTTACACCAACTTGTGCATTCATGTTCGCGCCGTCCATGTAAACTTGGCCGCCGTGTTGATGAATGATGTCACAAATTTCACGAATTGTTTCTTCGTATACACCGTGCGTAGACGGGTATGTGATCATGATACACGATAGGTTTTCTGCGACTTCTTCAGCTTTCGCTTTAAGGTCTGCCATATCTACATTACCGTTTTTGTCACAATCAACAACTACAATTTTCATGCTTGCCATTTGTGCAGAAGCTGGGTTAGTACCGTGCGCTGAACTTGGGATCAAACAAATATTACGGTGCGCATCGCCACGTGACTCGTGGTATTTACGAATCGCGATTAAGCCTGCGTATTCACCTTGTGCGCCAGAGTTTGGCTGTAATGAAACGGCGTCGTAACCGGTGATGTTAACCAACCAATCATGCAGTTCGCCCATCATGATTTGGTAACCTTCTGCTTGGTCTAGCGGGCAGAATGGGTGAAGATTAGCAAACTCAGGCCAAGTAATTGGGATCATCTCAGCGGTCGCGTTTAGTTTCATAGTACATGAACCTAACGAGATCATTGAGTGGTTAAGTGCTAAATCTTTGTTTTCAAGACGTTTGATATAACGCAGCATTTCAGTTTCGCTGTGATACGAATTGAAGTTAGGGTGCGTTAAGATTTCATCATCGCGTTCAAGGTTTGCAGGGATTGAATCGCTACCGTTTGCTTCGATGTCTGCTGCGATTCCATCAACACTTAAGCCGTGGTCTTCGCCAAGAATGATATCGAACAACTGTGCTACGTCTGCGCGCGTTGTGGTCTCAGATACTGAGATTGAGTATTCGCCATCATGGTTAGTAGCAAAGTTTACGCCGTTTGCTACAGCACGTGCTGTTACGTCGTCTTTGTTATCGCTAACAACTGTTAGGGTATCAAACCAGGTGCTGTGCTTAAGGTTTACACCTTTAGCTTTAAGGCCTGCGGCTAAAATATCAGCAAAGCGATGAATACGCTGTGCAATAGTTTTTAAGCCTTGTGGGCCATGGTACACCGCATAAAACGCAGCCATGTTAGCTAGCAATACTTGCGCTGTACAAATGTTTGAGTTGGCTTTGTCGCGGCGAATGTGTTGCTCGCGGGTTTGCATTGCCATACGTAGTGCATCGTTACCTAAACGGTCTTTAGACACACCAATGATACGACCTGGTAATGAACGTTTGTATGCATCACGTGTTGCGAAAAATGCAGCGTGTGGACCGCCGTAACCCATTGGTACACCAAAACGCTGAGCAGAACCAAGTACTACGTCTGCGCCAAGTTTACCTGGTGCTTTTAATAGTAATAAGCTCATGATGTCGGCTGCAACACAGGCAATCGCTTTTTTGCTTTGTACGCCAGCGATTAAATCTGTGATATCGACTACTTCACCTGATGTTGACGGGTATTGGAATAACGCACCAAAAATTTCGTGATTTACAGCATCAGCAGCAGGACCTACCACAACTTCAAAACCAAACTGCTCGGCGCGTGTTGTCACTACGTCGATAGTTTGGGTATGTACGTCATCAGCGATGAAGAAGATGTTGGCTTTTTTAGCTTTAGATACGCGCTTTGCAAGGCCCATGGCCTCGGCAGCCGCAGTTGATTCATCAAGTAATGATGCACTTGCTAAATCAAGACCGGTAAGGTCTAAGGTCATAGTTTGGAAATTAAGTAATGACTCTAAACGCCCTTGAGCAATCTCTGGTTGGTATGGAGTGTACGCTGTATACCAGCCTGGGTTCTCAAGCACGTTACGTAAAATTACGTGTGGTACATGAGTTGGGTGGTAGCCTTGACCGATGTAAGATTTGAACACTTTATTTTTGCTTGCTACTGATTTTAAGTAGCTTAGTGTTTCAACTTCAGTGCGGCTTTCGCCCACTGTTAGGCCTTGCTCTAAGCGGATGCTTGCAGGTACAGTTTGACCGATCAGCTCTTCAACACTCGATACTCCGAGAGCACTTAGCATATCGCTTACTTGTGCTGGGCTTGGCCCAATATGACGGCGAATAAAATCTTGCGTTTGCTCTAATTGTTCAAGAGATTTGGCGTTTGACATTTGTCCAGATTCCTATGATCCAAAAAATAAATGGTTATTACTAATGGGTAACCAGTAATAACTTAAAAGCTTTTGATTTAATGACTTACAATGTATGGAAAGGTAAGCGGTAAAATCATAAAAGCCCCAATTATGTTAGGTATAATGGGGCTTTTAGTACGGCGATAAACTAATTATTAGTCTTCGTCGATCGAATGCGCATAGCCTTCAGCGTCAAGCAGGTTTTCTAGCTCAGACTCATCAGATGCTTTAATGCGGAATAACCAACCATCGCCGTAAGCGTCGTTGTTAACTGTTTCAGGTGCATCTTCAAGGTCTTCGTTGATTGCAACGATTTCGCCACCGATTGGGGCGTATATATCTGATGCCGCTTTTACTGATTCTGCTACTGCACAATCTTCGCCTGCAAGTACTTCGTCACCAACTTCTGGTAATTCAACAAATACCATGTCGCCAAGTAGCTCTTGTGCGTGCTCAGAGATACCTACAGTGAAAGTACCGTCACCTTCGTCGCGAACCCACTCGTGTGAAGGGGCATACTTTAACTCGCTAGGGATATTGCTCATTTTATTCTTCCTTTGGTTTTGATACCAATCAACTTAAAAATTTAACCATTCTAGCGGTCTAAATAAAGCGCTAACAGCGTTATTAATTTATCAGGTAGAACAACTACATATCAAAATTAATGCCTTGTTATCACTCTATTTATCTGTCGCTATAACTGGTTAATAACTCAACATGATTGGTATTATTGGGTGATAACACCAAATTTTTTAATTAATACTTTAAAGTACAGACTTACCGTTACGTACAAAGCTTGGTTTAACTACTTTTACGTTAACTAATTTTTTACGCATTTCTACTTGAGCAGTTTCGCTAGTTGAACGTGGTACACGTGCAAGGGCAACACTAAAACCAAGTGTAGGTGAGAAAGTACCAGAGGTAATGACCCCTTCGCCACCATCAACAATTACTTTAGAACCACTACGCAATACGCCTTTTTCTTCCAGCACTAGGCCAACAAGTTTATCAGTGCTTTTGTCAGCGCGTTGCTGTACTAGTACGTCACGACCGATAAAGTCACGATCTTCAGGCTCCCATGCAATGGTCCACGCCATGTTAGCAGCAAGTGGTGATACGCTCTCGTCCATATCTAGGCCGTAAAGGTTCATACCCGCTTCTAAACGTAGCGTGTCTCGTGCACCAAGGCCCGCAGGCGCAACACCAGCATCTAGCAGTTGTTGCCAAAGATCCGCAGCTTGCTCGTTCGGTACAACAATTTCGTAACCGTCTTCGCCAGTATAGCCTGTTGTAGCAATAAATAAATCACCAGTTTGCACACCAAAAAACGGCTTCATATCTGCAACAGCTGCTTGTTGATCAGCCGTTAAGATAGTGGCAGTTTTTGCTTTAGCATTAGGGCCTTGTACTGCAATCATGGCAAACTCTGGGCGCTCTGTTACTGCAACGGCAAAATCAGCTGAAACTTTAGCCATGTGCGCTAAATCTTTTTCACGAGTTGCAGAATTAACCACTAAGCGATAATCAGTATTTGAGAAGAAGTAAATGATAAGGTCGTCAATTACGCCACCTTGCTCATTCAGCATGCCTGTGTAAAGCGCTTTACCAGGAACGGTTAATTTAGCAACATCGTTAGCGACTAGTTTACGAAGGAATGCTTGTGCTTGCTCGCCTTTGACATCAACAATAGTCATGTGTGAAACGTCAAACATGCCTGCATCGGTGCGCACTGCGTTGTGCTCTTCGATTTGCGAACCATAGTTGATTGGCATTTCCCAGCCATGAAAATCAACCATTTTTGCTTTTGATTCTAGGTGCTTTGCATGTAAAACTGTTTTAGAAGTCATAATATTCCTTCACTTTATAATTAACCCAAGATTGGGCGTGGCCTCAATTTAATAAGGGGGAATAACATGGGCGGCGATTATACATAAGTTGTAATGCACCTAACACCCAAATTGCGATTTGTTCTAACAAATAAATTACAAAAGCTGGCAACTAAAAAATACGCTAGCCAGCTTATCAATTTATGTTTAAGCAACGTCTGGTAGTGACGTATCAAAACCGCGTTGCTGTAAATATGTTTGCCATTTAGTCAGCTCTGGCGCTTTGGCCACCAGCTGAAAATACTGTATTGATTGTTTATCAATAGCGGTAATAAATACCTCACCACTTTGCGCACCGTAGCAGCTGTTGGCGTCTGACAAGCGCAGTCCAGGGGTGAGTTTAAATGCTTCGACTAACGCGTCAAATGCCTGCTCACCAGATAAAGTTAAGGTCGCTAAATCAGTGCGTGTAACAAACTCAATATCGTAGCGCAGTTGCTGTTCACTGATCAGTGCTTGTAATTGAGCCGCTGCATCTGTGTGCAACACGAATCTAAACGCTGTTGCACTAAAGTAATATAACGCAAAGCTATAATTGCTGTTTAGGTCACCATCTAAGGTGCCTTTCACACCTAAACCACTGGCGGTTAGTTTGTTTAAATCTAACCCTAATATAGTGGTTAAAAACGGGATTGCTTCAGTGCCGCTAAAATCGATCACCACGGTGTTTGTATTGACCTGCAGCATATTGCTAGCAGCTGCTTCAATCTGGCTATGACGAGCAAACATTATCGGGCTAAAAGTCATTATCGACACCTATCAATCTTTAATGGCAAAAGTATATTGTGCAAGTCTAGCAACAACAAATTGTAATTATTAATCAATTGATAAATAATACTTATCAATCCACCCCCATAAATTGTAATTTTTAATATGAAAAATATCTCAACAGACAGCTTACGCACGTTAGTTACTGTGGTTGAAGTAGCCGGTTTTGCTAAAGCAGGTGATTTACTTGGCTTATCGCAACCCGCTGTAAGTTTACAAATAAAGCGATTAGAAGAAATGCTCGGCCATAAGCTATTTAAAAAACAAGGCCAGCGCCAAGTACTCAATCAATACGGTGAACTGCTGCTGCCGATGGCAAAGCAAATGCTGCTGCAAAACGACACCATTTTGCAATTATTTACTAAAGAGAATGTGACCGGTAAGGTGCGGTTGGGAATACCCAGCGAATTTGCCGCTCGGATCTTACCCGCTATTATTGGTGACTTTGTGGCACTTTACCCAGAAGTATCGTTAGAGGTTAAATCACGTTTAAGTAAGCATTTATTGTCGGTTTCACGAGAAGACCAGTTTGATTTAGTACTGGCGTTAAATGAAGATTTAAACTCTGAAAAGTTCCCTGTTTTTATGCAAGACCAACTGGTCTGGGTTGGTGATTTATCAATAGCACAAAATGACGTTGTTACGCTTGTGACTGCACCGGAAGGTTGTATTTATCGACGCCGCGCCATCGAGGCATTGCAACTTGCAGGTATTAAGTACCGCATAAGTTATAGTAACGCTGATTTAACAGGCCTTACTGCGGCTTTAAAAGAAGGATTAGGGATCACCGTTTTGGCTAGAAGCACAGTACCTAATGAACTTAATTATGAGTTAAACACCGCTATTTTACCGAGCCTAGGTAAAATAGGTATTAGCTTAACAAAGCATGCAGAACAAGCCGAGCATGCAGTAGATAAACTTGCCGAGTTTATTGCATTACGCTTGACTTAATAGCTAACAAAAAGCCGTCTTTTGATAATTTAGATTATCGCAACGAATATAGTAATACAATATTAACAACAATATGTTTTCATATTTATATTCAAAAACTTACTTAACGATCGAAATTGTTACAAATAGGATTGATTCGTATTATTTTACATGTTTAAATTGCGCCAGTTAAAATTAGACACATACAGGATCTATAATGCCTCCTAAGCTTATTGTTTCAACACTTTCGATGGCTATTGCTTTATCATTAAGCGCTAATGCCGTTGCAAATGATGCAACAAATAAAAAAAAGAATTTTGAGCAAATTACCGTAATTGGCTCGCAAGCTGCTATTAACGATATTCCGGGCTCTGCTACATTTATCTCAGACGAACAATTACAAAAATTCGAATTTACCGATATTTCTCGTGTTTTAGCATCTGTACCAGGTGTTTACGTGCAAGAAGAAGATGGTTATGGCCTGCGCCCTAACATTGGTATGCGCGGCACAGGCACTGGCCGTAACGATAAAATATCTGTAATGGAAGATGGCGTTCTCGTAGCACCCGCTCCTTACTCAGCGCCATCGGCTTACTACTTCCCTACTATGGGCCGTATGGAGTCGATTGAAGTATTAAAAGGCGCAGCCTCTGTTAAGTATGGCCCACGCACTACCGGTGGTGTTTTAAACTTACTTTCGCGCAGCTTACCGACCGAAGGTTCAACGGGTTTAGTAAACGCCGAACTCGGTAGCGATGGTTTTTATAAGGGCCATGCTTACTTCGGTAAAGAAAAAAACAACGCAGCCGGCCTTATTGAAGTTTTCAGCTATGGTGCAGATGGCTTTAAAGAATTACCTGTAGGTAGCGACAACACAGGCTTTGAAAAGAACGACGTTCTACTTAAATTTGGTTATAAGTTTGGTGAAAACAACGCGCATAACCTAGAGATGAAAATTAAGTACTCTGATGAACAATCTGATGAAACTTACATGGGTTTAACAGAAGAAGATTATAAAGCGTCACCAAACCGTCGTTATGCCGCATCACAAAAAGACCAAATGAACACGCAACATAATGCATACCAATTAAATTATGCTTATCGTTTTGGTGATGGTTATGAGTTATTAGCGACAGCTTACCTCAATGATTTTCATCGTAATTGGTACAAAGCGAGCAAAGTAAGTGAAAGCTATTTAGCACAGTACAGTGAATTTGAAGCGGCACCAACAGCTGAAGGTATTGAAGGCATTGGTATTAAAGCAAATAACCGCGACTACCAAGCCAAAGGAGTGCAATCAGAGTTGCACATTCCTGCGGGCGATCACTATGTGACTGTTGGCGTACGCTACCACGAAGACGAAATGGATCGTTTTCAGTGGGAAGACAAATACACACTTAATCAAGATTTAAGTATGACCTTAACGTCTCAGGGCGTTCCGGGTTCTGACAGCAATCGTGTAGATAATGCAAAAGCAACAACGTTATTCATTCAAGACCAGTGGTCAATCGATGCATTAGTGATTAATGCAGGCCTTCGTTATGAAGACATCACAATTACCCGCGTAGAGTGGTCAAAGTCTGATCCTAAACGTGAAAATGGCTTAACTAAAGACGTTTCAAACGATACACAAATCTTAGTACCATCACTGGGTGCAACTTACACTGTGGGCGACAGCCTAACGCTACTTGCAGGTATTCAGCAAGGTTACGCTCCTGCTGCACCAGGTAATGCTGACCAAGAAGAAGAGGAAAGCGTAAACATTGAGTTTGGTGGCCGTTATAACGTTGCTGGTTTTAATGGTGAAATCATTGCATTCTTCTCTGATTACAGCAATATGCATGGAAATTGTACTGCATCTGTAGGCTGTAGTGATGAAAACATTGGCGACCAATACAACTACGGCGAAGTAGAAGTATCGGGCTTTGAGTTCTCTGCAGGTCGTATTTTCGAAACTAATAGCGCAACATTCCCTGTACGCTTAACTTACACTTATACGGATTCACAGTTTAAAAATGATTTTGCATCAGATATCTGGGGCCAAGTAAATAAAGGCGATGCAATGCCTTACGTTCCAGAGAATCAAATCGCTCTTTCATTTGGTGCCGTGCTTTCAAGCTTTGCATTTGATACGCAAGTGCGTTATGTATCTGACGCACATGCTGATTTAAGTGCTGACGGCTTGAATGCAATCGACAGCCGTGTTGTGTGGGATTTAGCCGCTAAATATTTAATTGATGACAAGCAAAAAGTATATCTAACGGTTGATAACTTGTTTGATAACACTTACATCGCTAACCGCGCAAACGGTGGTATTCAACCAGGTAAACCACGCACAATCCAAATGGGTTACAGCTACGCGTTTTAGGCTAAAGGCTAAAGGCTAAAGGCTAAAGGC
>NZ_JACJDS010000065.1:0-9858 GCF_014163635.1 Pseudoalteromonas sp. SR44-8 | reverse complement strand
CTCGCCAACTCGCCAACTCGGCAACTCGTCAACTCATCTGCTCCCTGACATACTTTAAATACTGCTCAAGGCTATTTTGCCATAACACCAATGCTTCTGTGAGTGACTCTTTAAGCGGTTTGTTGTCGAGTAAGCGTCGTTCTATTTTTTTTAACTCTATGCCGTAGCGGTTAAAACCAAGTTGTAAAGCGGTGCTTGCTTGGCGATGGAGCAGCTTAATACATTGTTCTTTATCTTCGTCTAATAATTGTTGAGCACGGATCAGCTTGTTGCGTGCGGATAATACAAACTCGTTGTAAATAGACGAAATCTCGTCTTCACTAAAAGAGCTTTTTAATGTGTCTGCTGCGGTATTGTCATATAAAACATCACTCAGCTCAACGGCAATACTGGGTGCATGGCTGCTTTGTGAATCACTTAATGCTTGGCGTAATTTTTGTTGTTTAATTGGTTTACCAACAATGTCTTTTATTCCTAATGAGAAATACTCTTTGATTTCGTCAGGGCTTAAACTGGCAGTAAAGGCGAGTACTGGGGTACGTTGATTTTTATGCTCCATACCTTTGAGGGTTTTAAGTACTTCTTGGCCAGTCAGATCTGGCAGGTTCATGTCTAATAGCACAACATCAAAGTGGTACTCTTGCATCAGGTTAATAGCACTTTTACCATCGCGGGCGAGCTTGATTTTATGCTCATCATCAGCCATAAATTCTATGGCTATTTTTTGATTTAAATCTAAATCCTCGACTAGTAATACATCTAATCCAGTTAAATAATCTTTTGATTGATGGCGCTGTTCAACAAGGCTGAGTTCGCCAAGCACAAGCGTGATATCAAAGCTAAACGAACTGCCTTTATCTAACTCACTGGTAATATCAAGTTGGGAGCCCAGTTTGGCTAGTAGGCGGCTGGTGATAGCAAGGCCTAGGCCTGTTCCGCCCTTTTCTTTACCTGCGCTACTTTGTACGTATGGCTCTGTAAGGTATTCTATTTCATCATCTTCAATGCCAGGCCCCGAGTCAATTACACTAATACGAATATGATGTTCAAGTTGGCGCTCCTCTAATAACTCTACGCGAATTTTAACTTCACCTTTGTCGGTAAATTTAATCGCATTACCAACGAGGTTAATGATGATTTGCCGAAGTTTTTGTTGGTCGCAGTAATAACAAGCTTGCTCTGGGAGGTTATAAATTAACTCAAACTTTAAGCGTTTCTGCTCTGCTAATGGACTAAGTAATAAACATAAGTTATGCAACCAAGTTTTAAATTCTACGTCCTCTTCATAAAGTGCTTCGTTGTGTTGGTCAAGGCTTGCGTAATCAAGCACTTTATCCACTAACAAGTTAAGTGATTCGGCGGAGTTTATAATGGCTTCGCAATAAGGTTTGTCTCGCGGGTCTGTTGATTGATTTAAGATCAATTGCGCACTACCTAAAATACCATTAAGGGGAGTGCGAATTTCATGACTAATGGTAGATAAAAATAAGCCTCTTATTTCAAGATCTTTTTGCGCTTTATTAGTTAACTGATTGAGGTTTTGCTCTCTGCGCTCGTTACATAATAACGCCATCCCGGTGGTATAAAACATTGGGGCGATCACGCCATTAACCAGTAAGGTCACGCTAAACCAGTTTTCTTTTAACAGTGTGAAATTGTTAACATCTTCCATTAAAAAAGCGCGACCGACAAAAATACAGCTAATAATGGTCAGGATCAAAATATAGACAATGCTGCCATTGGGGTAGGGCTTACGGGCAAAGCGAATAAATAAGTACAGTAAAAACAGTGCTTCGCTTATATGCTGTAAATCAGAGGCCAACATACGATTACGAAGGTTAGAATCAACTACGGTAAAGTACATTAGCAATGCTCCGCAAAACAAGGTTGCTAATACAAAAAACCGAAACTCTTTGCCGCGGTAACCTAAAAATTGGCTGATTGCTAATGCATGGATGATGGACGCGCTAAACCATAAACTATTAGCAAGAACAATAGTGATAATGCTATCGAGACGACCGTGTAAGGCAAAGCTCATTAGAGCAATAAATAGCACTAAAGGATAAAGAATATATAACACTGTGCCTGGAGTGTTTTTGTTGGCGCGCCAAGTTAAAAAGTTGAGTAGTGCCATGACGACCATCATGGCGGCACTGGCAGAGTAGAGCGTGAGGGAGTCGAGCATTCATATTCCAAGCAGATCAGGATGACGAGTTTAGAATAATGGCAATTGCATTTGTTAGCAAATATCGCGCTCTAGAATAAACAAAAAAAACAGGCACAAAGTACCTGTTTTAATATTAAAATAAGAGTTACTAGATTAGCGAATTTCGTCCGGAATATTTTGTTGTGCCCACGATAATAATTCAATACGATTACGACATTTTGTCTTTCTAAATGCGCTGTATAAATGAGTTTTTACAGTGTGTGGACTAATGCTTAACGCTTCAGCTATTTCCTTATTTTTAGAGCCGTTACTCATTAAGGAGATAATTGCTTTTTCGCGTTTAGTTAATTTTACAGGTTCAATATCACCGTCAGTGAGCTTATGTAATGCGTCTTTATTGAACTGCAACATACGGTTTAATGCGTTACACATGATATCACGACGATACCACAGCTGATCTTCGAGTAATAAACGAATGCCTTTCATTAGCACATCAGCATTGTCGGTAGTATAAAAAACACCCCGAATACCGCTTAACAATGCACGATTAGCTAGTTCTGGATTTTCGTCTAAGTTGAATAATACGATATCGCACTTAATACGTAGATTGACCAATTGCTCTTTCAATTTCCCCCAAGCGTCTTGGCTTGATGTTTCGATAAACAATAAACGCGTTCCCTCAGGAACGTCAGATATATTTGTTCCGGTAGTAACATTGAGCCCTTGGGTTTTTAATAAAGGCTCTAATACATTAATACCAATTGTATTAATTGGCTCTAGATCTAGTAACAAAAAGGCAGAACTACTCATACTTACTATACTCTTGAATAAAGTTGACTAATCAATCCTAACATGCAATCCGCCCCTTTAGTATTAGAAATTTCCTACTTTAGGGTAAGATAGACATAGTTTTATAACGTTTATCGTATTCGTCATAAAAGATACATTTAAAAAACTTTGTAACAATTTGAAATTAATAGCAAATAACATTTTCTTTCAAATTTAATTTTTTTTACAAATATTTACAGTTAAGCCGTTTAAAGTAAACCTTTAGTCTTATTTTGGTAAGGTGGCCACCCCATTATTTTACCTGCTAGCATATGTAAATGGATATGATAAACAGTTTGCCCGCCATGTTCATTGCAATTCATTACCACGCGGAAACCATCCTCTGCAAAGCCTTGTTGTTTCGCTATTTTTGCAGCAACCACATACAGGTGGCCAACAATTGGCGCATCTTGCTCGGTAATATCATTGATGGTCGCAATCGCTTTTTTCGGGATAATCAGCACGTGAAAAGGGGCTTGTGGGTTGATATCTCTAAACGCTAAACTAAGCTCATCTTCGTAGATGATATCAGCTGGGATCTCGCGGTTAATAATTTTAGTAAAAATAGTTTCTTGGCTCATTTAAAGGGCTCTTTGTCGGTTGTACTAAAGTCACTAATGACAAACTTTGCCTGCAGTGTCAAACTGAAATCAAACAACAAGGAGCTATTATGCGTAAACATTTATTATTAAGCGGTATTGTGTCATTATTTTTGAGTGCGACAAGCGTGGCCGAAACCGTCAATTTTCCTGAAGAAATAGTGCCATTACAAGTGGGCGATAAGAAAATTGAGCATTCATTTTTCAACCGTGTTGATGAAGTCGAGCTGGTTCCTGGCGTATATCAGCTCAAACTTAAATACACCGATTTGTACGAGCAAGGTTACGATGAGCATCAAGTTATCGACTCAGAACCATTTTGGGTGACGATGACCATTGCTGCCAATACAGATTATGATGTGGTGTTTAACCGTGCTGATAATGCGGTAGCAGCAGAAGTTTTTGCAGAAGCGCCACAAGTGAGCTTACAAGCAAAAGGGGCGTCATTAGGCACGCCGCTAGCCATTATAGCTGAGCCCGATTTGACAAGTAGTATTAACTCTCAAGTTGCGACAGTGCAAGTAGCACCAACAGCAGCAACCAGAGCTGCACCGATGGCTGCTAATTTACAAGCTCCAGTTTCTCGCCCTGCACCTAATGCGCCTAGTGCTGCCGCCATGTTAGATTTTTGGTGGCAACAAGCCAGTGCTCAAGAGCGGCAAGCTTTCATTGATAAAGTCACTAAAAATAAATAGCACTGATTAAAATAGATAGCAAAAAGGGCGAATAAATCGCCCTTTTTAATTTTCGTTATTTAGCTATTACTTAGCAAACAAGTCGTCAATAGTACCTTGCGCAAGTGGGTGGTAGCCCGGGCGCGCTTTTAGGTATACTTCATGTGCCCATTCACGTTTACCATTAGTAATCAGAGCTTTGTATAGCGGCACGATTAATTTGCGACGGCCAATACCTGATAAGTGTTTATCAAGTGCTGGATAGATAGGTTGATAGCCATTGCCAACCGCAAGCATAAACCAAGCAAAAGCACGCTCTGCGTTAGTTGATTGTGTAAGGTTGAACTCGCTGTCTAGCATCGCCATTTTATCTAGGCTTAAATCACGTGGTAAGTTATTTAAAAAGTGTAACCACTCATGCACAGTCCAATTTGCCGTAGGAAGTTGTGCGGCAGTTGTGTCACCTTTTAACCATGCTGCTGTTGCACTATCTACTTTATCGAATGCATCTGAGGTTGGGTTTGGTGCATCGCTCGGTAAGCCAGGCTGAAAAATCCACTCGTTTACTTTATCCATGCTAACAACACCTGGATACTGTTCAATTAAGTTCGTTTTTAAGTAAGTAACAAACTCTGCGGTGGTCAAAGATTTGAATGAAAACTCTTTAAAATAGGCTTTTACAAATGGGTCGAACTTGTCGCGACCATACTTGTTTTCAAGGTAAATTAAGAATAGCTGGCCTTTAGTATATGGCACTGAGCTGAATGCATCGTCCGGATCGCGGCCATTAAGTTTTAAGTTAAGGCGAGTATCTGGCGCTGCAATAGTTTTAAGTTGAGCACGCAGGCCCGCAGCGTCAAGCGCTTGCTCCATAACCGCACGGTCACGACCATAAACTTCTTCCATAATACGGTTTTCAACGTACGAGGTAAAACCTTCATTCAGCCATAAGTCTTCCCATGTAGCATTGGTTACTAAGTTGCCAGACCAAGAGTGAGCAAGCTCATGAGCGATTAAGTTAACTAGGCTTTTATCGCCAGCAACAACCGTTGGAGTGATAAACGACAGACGTGGATTCTCCATGCCACCGAAAGGAAAGCTCGGCGGTAACATTAAGAGGTCATAACGCCCCCAAGCATATTCACCATACATGGTACTTGTTTTATCAATCATCGCTTGCGTGTCTTCAAATTCAGCAATTGATGCATCTAAAATGGTTGGTTCAGCAAAAATGCCGGTTTGGCGTGACATAGCTTTAAATTCTAGATTACCAGCGCCAATCGCAATTAAGTAAGGAGAGATTGCTTGAGGCATATCAAAAATGTAATCGCCATCTTTATAAAGTGCATCTTTGTTGTCGGCACTCATCACCGCACGAACATCTTTAGGTGTATGAATACGTGCCGAGTAAGTTACACGCATCGCTGGTGTATCTTGTACTGGGATCCAACTACGAGCATGAATTGCTTGCGATTGGCTGTACATAAACGGATGAGTTTTACTGGCTGTTTGCTCAGGTGTTAACCATTGTAAGCCTGATGCTTCTGGGCGGCTATTGTAGTAAATGCGTACTTTTGCTGCTTGGTTTTTAAAAGTAATAGTTAACTTTGAGCCTTTAACGTCATCACGTGCAGCAAGGGTAAATTTTGCTTTATGCCAGCCACCAGTTTGATCTTGATACATTACTTTATCAATATCTAAGTCACGGGTATCAAGTACCAATGTTTTGCTGTCGGCATTTTGCCATTGTAACGTATGCTCAACAAAACCTTCTAACTGCTTTTCAGCAAAATCAACGTCTAAATCAAGATTTAAGTGTGTAGTAATAACATCATCAAGATTAGCATAGGAATTTTGATCAATGGCACTGGCCATTGCTTGAGAGCACATACCTGCCATAGCGAGGCTTAAAAAAAGCGGTTTAAGTTTCATATTGACCCTGGACGGAAATAAAAAGTGCAGGTTTTATATCATGATTGACCATCAGGGTTGAGCAATTTTTACAATCTGATGCGCGTTTTGCGACGATAGGTTACACTATTGCGATTAGTGACGATTAACCTTTGGGGCATTTTGTGGCTCTCTCTTTGCAAGCTTTTCATACATTTTCTTTACCGAGCCAGTGTTCACAACTGTGCGAAATAACTGACCTTACACAATTACAGCTACTGACGTTTGATAGCCCTTTTTGCATTTTAGGTGAAGGTAGTAACACGGTATTTTTAAGCGATTATCAAGGCACTGTAATTAAAATGGCGACTACCGGTATCGCCATCATTGAACGCGACAATGATTACTTACTTGAAGTTGCTGCAGGAGAAAACTGGCATCAGCTTGTTGCATATACGCTCAAACAAGGGATGCCTGGGCTTGAAAATCTTGCTTTGATCCCCGGTACAGTTGGCGCAGCACCGGTACAAAATATTGGTGCCTATGGTGTAGAGCTGGCAAAATTTATTGAATACGTAGAATATTTTGATATCGCCACTAAGCAGCTCATCCGCCTTAGTTGTCAACAATGCGAGTTTGGCTATCGAGAGTCTATTTTTAAGCATCAATTAAAAAATAAAGCAGTGATCACTTGCGTTGCATTGGCATTACCAAAACTTTGGCAGCCAGAGTTAAGCTATGGTCCTTTACAGCAGCTTGAGTCGGTAACGGCGCAGACGGTTTTTGAGCAAGTGATTAAAACTCGTAACAGCAAATTACCGGATCCTTACATACTTGCCAATGCCGGAAGCTTTTTTAAAAACCCAATTATAGAAAACCAGTTACTTAGCGAATTGCTCGTCGCGTATCCGCAGTTGCCTCATTATTACTATGATGAACACCACCATAAAGTAGCTGCCGGTTGGTTAATAGAACAAGCAGGGTTAAAAGGGTACCGTATCGCAGGAATTGAAGTGCATCAGCAACAAGCGTTAGTTTTAGTTAATCATGGTGGCAGTGAAGGCAGTGACCTAATTAAAATGATTCAACATATCCAGCAGCAAATATGGCAACGTTATCAAATAAGCTTACAGCATGAAGTTCGCTTGATGAATAATGATACTGAATGCCATATCGGTTTAGGGGAGTTAGCATGAAGGCGCCGGATGGTAATAAATTAGCAATCTTAAATGCGCTCAATCAGGGGGGCTTTATCTCTGGGCAATTACTTGGTGAGCAACTTGGCATTAGTCGCGCCGCAGTGAGTAAACATATGCAAAGTTTACAAGCGATGGGGCTGGATATTTTTAAAGTTAGCGGTAAGGGTTATAGCCTTAATAACTCCGTGGGCTTGTTAGAGCAAAATAAGATCCAGCAATATTATCAAGGCTTGAACGCCAGTACGGCACATATCGAAGTGCATCCGATCATTGATTCGACCAACAGTGAGTTAATGCGCCGTATTGCGGCTAAACAAACACTAGATTCAGGCACTGTCGTCGTCGCGGAAATGCAGCAAGCAGGGCGTGGGCGACGCGGACGCGTTTGGCAGTCTCCATTTGGTGCGAACTTGTATTATAGTTATTTCTGGCGCTTAGATGACGGGCTGCAAGCCGCAATGGGTATGTCTATCGCAGTAGGCTTAGCTGTTTACGATACGTTAAAAGCACTGTATCAGTTAGATATTGAACTCAAGTGGCCAAACGATATTTATCTTAATAAAGAAAAGCTCGCAGGTGTTTTGGTCGAATTAGATGGTCAGCCACAAGGACCATGTCAGCTCGTAATAGGCGTTGGTATTAATTTGCAAATGCCCACAAGCTACAGCCAGCAAATCGACCAAGCGTGGACTGATTTGAGCCAACATAGCCAACAGATTGATAAAAATCAGCTGGTGGCACATTTAACATACCACCTTGAGCAACGATTAGCGCAGTACAGTCAAACTGGCTTGCATGACATGTATCAGCAGTGGAACGAACTCAACGCCTTTGCAGGACAGTGTGTGGAGTTAAATACTGGGCATAGAAGCTGGCGTGGTATCTGTGAAGGCATAGATCCACAAGGTGGTATTCGTATTCGCCAAGATGGTGAGGTTAAAAGCTATTACGGTGGTGAAATTTCACTACGCAAGGCAGTTCAATGAGATTATTAATCGATGTAGGTAATACAGCACTTAAAGCAGCGCTATGCCTGCAAGGCGAAATCAAACCGTGTGATGTTAGTGCGCTACCTTGGCGGCAAATTAACGAGCTGGTTTATGCAAGTGTCGGTAAAAATGAGCAACTCAATGGACTATTAGCACAAGCATCGGCATTTCAGGTGCCATGTTTTGAAGCGAAAGTGACTAAACAATTGAGTAACCTTAGCTGTGCGTATCAACAATTTAGTAATTTAGGTATTGATCGCTGGCTTGGTTTAATTGCTGCTTTTCAATTATGGCCGCAACAAGATTGCATCGTGATAGACACAGGCACAGCCACAACAATTGATGTACTTACAGCACAAGGACAACATTTGGGTGGCTGGATATTACCTGGCCTTGATCTCATGACACGCTCATTAACACAGAATACGCAGCGTGTTTTTGATGATGCCAACACGCCTTTTGCGAATGAGCTGGGTGTAAACACACCTAATGGTTTAAAAAATGGCGCGCTAGTGGCAACCTTAGGGGCTGTTGAACAAGCAAAATTACATTTAACCAATAAAAAACCTCAACTAATTTTTGCTGGTGGCTATGGTGCATTATTGAAAGCGCAATTTTTAGACGCGATTTATGATCCGCAATTAGTGATGAAGGGGCTCAATTACTGGTATGAATTGAGCAAAAATTAACAAAAACAGGCTGTTTTGCCTGATTTGTGAGCGTTCGGCACATAAAATCACATTTTTTTTAATTTTCTTGTTGCATCACCACCAACCTTCCTCTAATATCTCGCCCCGTACTAAAGCAGTGCCGACTTAGCTCAGCTGGTAGAGCAACTGACTTGTAATCAGTAGGTCAACCGTTCGACTCGGTTAGTCGGCACCACTTTCCTTTTACCGAAAGTGTTTAGTAAAGAATTATCGTGGAGGGGTTCCCGAGCGGCCAAAGGGATCAGACTGTAAATCTGACGGCTCAGCCTTCGCTGGTTCGAATCCAGCTCCCTCCACCACTTTATTCTTGACGGTTAGAGGTAGTTTAAGAACAGGTTGCTAACGCGGGCATCGTATAATGGCTATTACCTCAGCCTTCCAAGCTGATGATGCGGGTTCGATTCCCGCTGCCCGCTCCAGTTTCTGGTGTTGCTGATATAGCTCAGTTGGTAGAGCGCACCCTTGGTAAGGGTGAGGTCGGCAGTTCAACTCTGCCTATCAGCACCAGTCTTAGAATCTTCTTGATTACTTCCTTTATCTGTCAGAAAATACTATTTGAAATTTGAAAAATTTAACTTAATCTACCTCTGGTGGATTATTTTCATATGTAATCTAGATACACAAAACTGATAGGTTCCGTCATGGCAAAAGCAAAGTTTGAACGCGTAAAACCGCACGTAAACGTAGGTACAATCGGCCACGTTGACCACGGTAAAACTACCCTAACTGCAGCAATCACTAACGTACTTGCAAAAGTATACGGCGGTGTTGCTAAAGATTTCGCATCAATCGATAACGCTCC
>NZ_JACJDS010000064.1:0-10468 GCF_014163635.1 Pseudoalteromonas sp. SR44-8 | reverse complement strand
CTGGCGAGGATCATCAATTGATTCGAAATATTTAAATAGTTGAATATCAGCCATGGGGGCTCCTGAAAAAGGAGTATAAGATCATACTTTTAAGTCAAGGTAAAGTTCGTGATCTTGCCCTGATCAATCTGCCTGTTTGTGGTGGGTAGGCTTTATGTTTTATTATTTTAAACGTTAATTCCATTTGCTAATTCTCTAAAACGATCCATAAACCAAAAGGGTCACCCATTAGACAGTTCCGGTCAAGCAGGCAGCTGTGTTTTCTTGATCTTTTTATTCAAAAAACCAAGTGTTCTTATTACTTAAACTCAATTTAAATATGACTATGCATACAGTAATGACGTTGATTGGTGTGAGTATGTACCTTGGTTTGGATAAAGAGCGCCATATGAATTTAGACAGTTTAAGCTTATTGATAATTAATTATGGCCCTTGGCTTTCGCGTCAGTTATCATTTAATGCCAATGTCAGTCTAGTTGAACTAATGGGTGATTCTGCGTATTTATCCCCATTTTCGTCAAAGATCACTTCGATATTATTGCAATTTTTATATTTGATATATTCGAATTGGAGAACCTCAGGTTAATATTTATATTACAATATCGTCGAGCAATAAGTGTAAATTTGATATATTTAATCCAGTTTGGAGTAAGCTGTCTGGTAGAAAACTTGTTCCGTCATCATTAACTTCCCCTGTACTATCAAATAGGCTTCGTAAACTCGCAAGAAGGCTTTCAAATTGCGATCGATCCAATAATTGGTAACAAGCATTTTTGTTCGAAGTATTTTCACAGTCAGCATCAATAAATAGCTCCACATCAACCTGCAGTTTGAATAGCAATTGCTTCGCAAGTGACCTGGTTTCTTCTAAAACCTTGTTGTTTGGTTTGCCGCTGCTATTTAGATATTTTGCATTTTGATAACTAGACCAAACGTTGTTGCGCAATTGCCAATATCTTTGGCTCAGCTTTCTACGATAATCACGCAAATAGGCATTTTGAAAGAGGTTCACAACATTATCTTTCACTGTTAACCTAGTTGCAGTGCTGTAACTTTGCGGTGGCGGAAGTTGGAGTGTATTTGGTGCATCTATACTTGCAGATGGGTCTAATGACAACAATAACTGACGAGAGTTGTGGGTGATAGACCAAATATCACTTTCAGTTAGCGCCTCTTTGCATGTTTCCCCAGGGCAATAGTTATCTCTGTCGTTTATTGCTTTAATATATAATTGAATGAATTTATTGACTTCAAGCTTTATTCTGTCCAACTCAAATGAAAAGCCAGTTACGCTGCTTGACTTAATCTTACTTAATGAGCGACGTAAAGTATTTTCAACAGACGTCCGTGTTAAATAATTTCCAAGATTATCAGCTGCATCTAAAACAAATTGTTCGTCTATATCTTTTCGAGAATTTATATCATTGATTAATGATTGTAGAGTTTGAGGTTGGTCCAGTGTTCGCTCAGCAAGAACCAAAGGGGTCAAATCTTGACTTCAGACATCAAAGGTCTAGATTTATAGTTTACTACTCATTGAGTGAATTACTATGTCTAGGCCGCTGCGAATAGAGTATGAAAATGCGTTTTATCATGTAATGAATCGTGGAAGAGGGCGCGAAAATATCTTTTTAAGTGATAACGACTTTAAGTATTTTTTACATTGCATTGAGCAAGCAAGCCTTCGCTTTAATATTGAAGTGCATTCATATTGTTTAATGACCAATCATTACCACTTGCTAATCAAAACCCCCGATGCAAATTTAGGCCGAGCCATGAAGCATATTAATGGCCTTTATACCCAATACTTTAATCGAACACATAACACAGATGGTGCGTTGTTTAGAGGGCGCTACAAAGCGGCGCTTGTGGATGCAGATAACTATTTATTACATGTTAGTCGATACATTCACCGTAACCCAATTGAAACGAACACACCGTTGGTAAAAGACCTTGTTAAATATAAGTGGTCTAGCTATTCAGCTTTTATTAAAAGAGGAGCGAGACCTAAATGGCTCGTCCGAGACTTTATATTTTCGCTGCAAGGCAAAAAGCGTAAATATGCTGCTTATAAACAGTTTGTTGAATTTGAAAACAATAAAGAAATAAGCGCTTTTTATAGTGCTAAAAAGTTATTGTCGGTTTTGGGTTGTGAGGACTTTATTGAAAACATAAAAGACTATATTGCCAAGTCAGATAGCGAAAGAAAGCTTGTAGCAAAAAAGCACTCAGCAGATGATGTAATTGCTTACTTAGTTCAACACTTTAATGTTGAAGTTGATGAGATTATAACGGTTAAAAAGGGGCGAAAAGAGAAAAACTTACCACGTTGGTTTGCTATTAAATTATGCCAAGACTTATCGGGGTTAAATTTGCAGGTATTAGCAGATATTTATAATGTTCAGCATTATTCTGCAATATCTAAAACGGTGGGTAGGTTGAATACATTAATGGTTGAAGATAAAAAGATTAAATTACAATATGAAAAACTTCGAAATGGTTTGATGTCTGAAGTCAAGATTTGACCCCTTTGGGTTAGAATATTCTGGTTATACGTATGGTAGACGCAGAGTGAACGTTGAATTGAATGCGTTAAATCATACGATTGGAATATATAAAACAGCGGCACTGATGAAAAAGTTGAATATAAAAGCCATCAGACCGAAGAAAAAACATTACTACCCTAATTCAGGTAATGAACATAAGTACGCATAGAACCTCTTAAAACGAGAGTTTAACCCTGATTCACATAACACGCATTGGGTCGGTGATTTACCTACATTAGGAACCGCCAAGAGTGGAGCTACTTGGCCTGTGTGTTAGATTTATCAACGAGGGAAGTTATAGGGTATGCCTTATCAACAAGCCCAAATGCTGAATTGGCTATAGCAGCATTAAATAATGCTATTAAGCGTCAACAGCCGGTTCTAATCAACTGATGTTTCATTCCGATCAAGGATGTCAGTATTCTGCGGCCTCGTTTAGAGCTCGGTTATCACAACTAACTATAACGCAAAGTATGAGTCGTCGAGGTAATTGTTGGGATAATGCAGTAATGGAGCGATTTTTTAGAAGTTTAAAAACAGAGCGACTGAATCGCCTGTCATTTATAAATCATCATTCAGTTATAAGTGAGGTGGACAATTATATTCAGTTTTACAATTACAAACGTAGGCATTCTACGCTTAATTATATGACGCCACATCAGAAATATAATGAATTAAAAAATGCCGCTTAGAATCTCTACAGAATTTGTTGACCATTACAGTCTTTGAGGCCCTTTGAATTCAGATGATTTTGGGTGGTAATAAGGTTGAATTTTTATAAAGTGCGGTTACACTTTATTTTGTGTGCGAAATTTAAACAATTTCAGAGCGCCTCATAAATAATAAACCGTGCTGACATTTCATATGGATATGAAGTTTGATTCCTTTGATTGCACACTATTAAGGGAATACAAACTATGGCAAATAAACCTGTCGTTTTGCTCATCCATGGCATGGGAACTCATACAGACGATTCAGTCAAAGAAGAATTCAAAGTTGGATTAAAACAATGTATGGAATTCTTTGGGCAAAGTAACTTTGACGTTAATGATGCATTTACGCTAAAAACTTTTAATTATTCTGAATATTGGGATAACAAGCGAAATGAATTTGCATCTCATCTCAAAGGGGATATTAAAGATTCGCTCTCATTAACACCTAGCCTGATCCAAAAAATACTTGATATAACGGCTGAATTTGATGGTGATGATTTCTTGTATACACATGTACTAGATGTTCTCTTTTATTTAACGGGAGCTTTACGTGGTCATCAATTAATCAAGCTTCACAAAGCAATTGGAGATGAAATTGAAGCGTCTATCAATGACCTCAATGGTCAACGTTTTATAATTGTTGCCCATTCATTGGGTACTGCTTTTATTCATGATTGCTTGACGCAACTCTATACGCATCGGCTAGACCCAATCAATTTTGGGTTAGATCAATTGTGGTCAGTAGCGACCGTTTCTAGACTCACTCAGATGGTTACACGGATGGATGATCCTATGTCATCTATTGTTACTGACCATAGCTCAAGTGAACCGGGAGTCTGTAAGGAGTTCTATCCTGTATATAATGATTTTGACCCGTTTTGCTGGTTCAAACGCTACACTCGAATACCGAATGAAGGTCTACTAATAAACACGAAGCACGTTAGAGATCTTCATAAAGTATACCAAGACAACAATTCCATGAGAGTTAACCCTCACGACTTACGTGAGTACTTTGCGGATCCTGAAGTAGGGGGAAGGTTTTTATCGACCAATGGAGTGGTAAGCATTGATCTAAATGATTTCAGAGCCGCTCAAGCTGAATATCGAAAAACTACAGCTACTGGATTAATCACTGACTCGTACAAATCGATTAAATCGAAGTTGGAAGAGTTGGATGATATCTCTGGAGGTGTGAGTGGCATGAAGAAAAAAGTCGAGATCCTCACTGAAGTCTACAAAGTAGTAGATGAAATGCGAGACGAGTTCAAAATATAAAAAGGATAGAACGTGATGAAAACTTACCTAACCGGGATAATTATTGCGCTTTCTTTTTCCTGCGCATGTTTTGCTCAGCAGTCTGAGCCAAATAATATCGACTTAGCCACTACATACATAGAAAATCAATGCGATTTTGAGAAGCTTCTTTCCAAAGGACTAGTCCTGAACAAATGGTTTGTCGAATACGACAAATATGTGACTGAAAAAGCGCTTGTAGCATGCAGAGCAATTTTTGATGATAAGTCAATTTCGCCAGTGGTAACTGACTACTGGTCTGCTGATGACCTTAGTGAGATTTTAGAAAATAACTTAAGCGAGTTAGATAGGGCATTTTCATTGGGTGATGTACGTGAGTTTGATGTTTTAAAAGCCAGCTTTAATGATTGGCAATCTGAGACAACTCTTCCAATTCGTCGCGGGGTCCCTATGCCTGCCAGTTTTGATTCTAGGCCGCGTGAC
Source organism: Pseudoalteromonas sp. SR44-8 (assembly GCF_014163635.1). NCBI lineage: Bacteria > Pseudomonadati > Pseudomonadota > Gammaproteobacteria > Alteromonadales > Pseudoalteromonadaceae > Pseudoalteromonas > Pseudoalteromonas sp. SR44-8. Next base: position 5,472 of record NZ_JACJDS010000064.1, on the reverse strand, counting down.
TTTGATACTGTGTATTTCTTAACAACCCCTACAGGTCTTCCAAGGCAAGCTAGTGAGCGATTTGAGCTGAAAACAGAACAGAACACGTACTGCACTAATCGTTTTTCTGATGCAAAAGACTGCGTGCAAGTTTTCGATGCATTCAATAAAATCAATAGAAAGCTTTCTGTATTCCAACGGCTAAATGCTGCCCAAGAGCATAATGCATATGTCGCTATTCAAGAGGCTAAATGGGACAAATTCTCCGATAACTCTCGTTTCCAAACTTATATAGATGTTGCATTTACGTCTTGGGTTTATCGTGACCATTTTTCTAGATCTGATGATTTGATAACGCCTCCACCATTACAGTTATATGCCTTGAGACCTTCGCTAGTATATGAGCATCTGTCTGACGCTCCCAATGGTGACAGAGATGAGGTAGCGATAGCATTAGAGTGGTTAGGTTTCAATGCTTGGGATTTAAAAATTCCATTCGGTGTTTCTGTGACTAGTGTCTATTCTGATAGAGCCGAAGGAAAGTCAGTTGGGCATGGTTTAACATTTCACGTGAACAACTCATTTAGCTTTGGTTTTGCAAATCGTGGGAGTGGAGGTAACAGTTTCTACGTCAACTTTGAGTTGATGGATTGGTTTGGTGAAAATCAAGATATGCTCAAAAGATACAGAGGGATTAGGTGATTTCACATAGTCCAATTAAATAAAGGACGAGACAGTAAAGTTATCAATTTGTTTGCAACGAGAATTTCATAGGATGGATATTCTTGGAACTGCTTCGTCTTTTGAAGGGGAATGTAAATTTGATAATGTGATACCAAAGGAGGAAGCTCAGGAAGCCCAATATTTGATAACAATATGAAAATGATTGCGCTTCATCATTACGGTTTCAAACGAACAGAAAGGGTTAAAAATAATCGTGCTGTTGCAATATTTAAGATTCTTGAGCACATCGAGCTATATACTGAATTAAATTTAGAAATGGCTGAGCATCAGTAACTGTGAACATCTCTTGTTGTAGTGAAAAAGTTGGAGCCTGTTGTAAGTTTAAAAATTTCTTAATTTATAAGTTGCTAATACACTCACAATTTTAATTGTATTTACTGGTTAGGCATGAGAATTTAGGTTTATAACAATTCACAATTTTAATTGTTGAAATCGGTTTCGTAACATATTGAATTTTAAGAGCCGCCATTCACAAACTTAATTGTAGGTAACCATTTATTGATCAAAGTCATTATAGTTTGGGAATGAAATTATAGATTGGGAATCCAATCTCTATTCCCAAACCATAATTATTAAAAAGGGTGAGCTATCGTGGCTCACCCTTTTTTATTTCTAGTCCAATGTTTAGTTATTTTTCAACTTTTGCAACTGGTTCAAGTGACGTCATTTTTAGATAAGTCATACTTTCAATATCTAACTTGTCAAAAGGGTATTGGCCTCGAATATTGTCATTAAAAAACTTCCCCATTGATGTTGAGTAATACAATTCATCCCATACTAAAATTGGGATATTGTAATAACGGTAAACGCTTCCTGATTCAAATTTCAGATCAAGGACTTTATTGATTGTTGAGTAGCCTATGTGTGAAAAAGCATCAGATTTTACTGGATGTTGTTCAAATAACGGAAAGGGGGTTTGGTTTTGTATAGAAAACTCAATTTTTTCACTAATTTTACTCGCAACAGGATTACTTCTAAGGTATGAATCTATTAAACCATGATGTGAGTCGTCAAAGTATGATTTAGCAGAAAAATTAGGTGGTAGACTTCCAAATAATATTCTTACTATATCAATGACACTGTCATCATCTAAAGTGAGATATGAAACTAGAGCTTTATACTCATCTTTGGGTAATGAACTTGTTGGGGGAGCGATTGCAGAAAGGCTGATCATTGGATAATCTGCAGTAGAATAACCGTCACTGTAAATGTAGTTATCAATTATTTCTTCGAATAAAACATTAGTATAAAAATTACCTTGGGAGTGACCCAGTAAAATAATTCTATTGCATGAATTCATATGAAAATTTAGTTTTTGGTAAGCATTGTTATAATCAGTTTCGTTTATGATACTGTAATTTGCATCAATTACAGACTCTAAGATAACTTCTTGTAAAATCATTAAATCTTTTTTATTTAAGACAGAAACAGTACCATTGAGTATGGCGGTAATGATTCTATATTTCGGTGAAAATATAGATAGGTCGCTATATTTTTGTTGAGCAACTTCATAAATTTGCTCATATATAACCTCATTATTATTATAGTTACCATCTGCTTTAGCTCCTCGGTAGTACTTACCTAACCAAACAGCATGAAAATTATCGATCCAAGCAAGATTTGATTCAAATTCATCATAACTTGTGAGCATTCCATTTACATGGAAAAAGCGTATATAATCAACTTGCTTACTACAGTGTCTATCAAGAGTTTGTAAGTTAGCAAATGCAGAGTATGAAAAAATTAAGGCCATAATTAAAATGTATATTTTCATTTTTTAGCCCCTATTAATGCTTCACAATGTTGATCAGCCATCCAGTGGTAGCTAGGTTCAAAACGTAGAATATCTGCTATTTTATTTTGACTTTTCCGGTTCGTATAAGCTCGATCAATTGTATTGAAATACAATGATTTAGGATTACGAAAATCAGAGAATTCATTTTGTAATTGCCTTGTGCAGTAATTGATATTCATAATATCTAAAATGATTTGCCTACCTATATCAGCATCTAAATTTGGTATACGACCTTGTTCAATATCAATAACGAGCTGCAATGTTGAAGCTGCGCCTAAACTAAAGGTGATGAGCTGCGGAGAATCAAACTTTTCATACACATAGCGCTCATAATCATCACGAATACCGTTGTCATTTTGATCAACACCGTCCAACGTTTTATAGTCGTCAGGGTGTTCCGGTGGTAAATTTGGGGTTTGGTAAAATAAATCTTTAATTTTTTGCCAACTACTGTGAGGGGCGGGTTCGTTACTCTCATTCCAGTAGCGGGCAAGGTAGTAGTCGACTCCGTGTTTTACAAGGCTGCCACCTTGATACACTTTGTTTGCTTGCCATTTTTCTATCACAGTATTTTGCAGCCAAATCCAACCATCCCAATGGGGTTGGTTTTCTATCGGTTCAATGCCTTTAACCCAAAAAGCGGCAATAAATAAGCTGTTGTTGTGAGTCACAACATCACCGGCTACATAAATTGAGCTGGCACTCCATTGTGGGTGGTTTGGTTGGATATCGGTTAAATTTATATTGTTAGCTTCAGAGTTAAGCTGAAAAATATTTGTCGCGTAAGCGTGCGAACAAAAAAGTAACCAAGCAATAATGATGAGTTTAGTCATTGCAAATTCCTTTTGATGAAGTTCCATTACTTTTTAATTAAGTTCACTTTTTAGGTAAATGCAAGGTGGGAGGATTAAATATTTCAAAATCATTAATGAGTTTGAAAAGTAGCAATACTTGGTTTTTGAATACAGAGATCAATAAAACACAGTCGTCAGCATGATCGGAAGCTTCTTATGGGTGACCCCTTCAGATCTTTGGTGAAAAAGCATGGCGTGAGCGATATTGCTAACGCAACAGGATTAAATCGTGAAAGCTCGTATAAGGCGGTGAATGGTAAAACCAAAACTCGTTGCGAAACTTTTTTCAAGTGATAAAAGCACTTAACTTTCGCCTTACAACGCAAGTGGCGTAGGTTGGGGAGAGTGCAACGAAACCCTTCTGGTGTGGGGTCGTTCTTAGGGCGATAAGTGAATTTCACCACCGAGAACTCAAATGCGCTTCGCTACACATAGGTTAAGTATTGTTGTAGGAGATGGCTTCAGCCACGAATGATTTAACACTAGTGACAGAGTTAATCACCGTAGGCGTTGAGCTTGCTGACGCGTGTGTAATTTTTGCATATATTGTCGCGCTGGCGACCGTAGCCAAAGAGGGGCTGCCGCTGACCCCTTTCTGGACTCTCTGTAGGAGCTGGCTTTAGCCGCGATTTTTCCATCCGAGCAATCACGCTATTTCCTGCAAACCACAATTGATGTGAACGTAAACGCCGAAGATAGTCCGACTTTCACATTCATGTACGCTTCCCAGTTCGGCCATCCATGGCCTCTCGTTCAAAGCTGCGCTTTTTTTCACCCATGGTCTAGTTTCGCCTTATCGCGCACTGCCAACATGGATGTAGGTACTTAGGATTTGTTGGGAACAAAATCATGCTATGCGAGATATTACTCATCAATTGCTTATTTTCAGGGCGTGATGACGGGGGAAGGGTGTTAAACGCCAGATTGGTTTTTGGTCTTGGCAATATGCAAGACCTAGCCCCGCGGTTTCCAGTCATAGAAATGCACACTGCCTTTATGCACCTAATTAAGAATTACATTGTTTTGAGTGTTTTTTAACTAATTGATAATATTTAATAAGTGGATATAAGAAGATTAAAGCAACAAAAAAAATGATGTTAGAAAATAACAACATTTCACTTGTAGTATAACCTCCAGCAGCAAACTCATAATAAAGCGTCAAAAGAACAGCTGTTATTTGAGCGTTTATAATGAGTAACCAAATGATATGATGTAAAATATAACGTTTATATATAATACCTAAACATGCGCCGATAGTAAGAGTATCAAACGTAAATGTAAGATAACTCAGCCATACTGGATGAATTGTTTGCAAACTTATATTGAAAAAGGAGTTATAGATGTCATAGCCTGTGGTAAGTAAAAGCAATAGGAGAAACAAGTACCAAAATATATTGCTTTTCATAGTATCAATACCAATAACCATAAGGTATATCGTTCGGATTTTTTGGTAGCTTTGACCAACCTTCACTGTCATCTATGTATCGTTTAGTAAAGTTTCTTCTTATCGCGCCTGCTGGCGCAAGGTTTGCTAGTATTTTTAATAAATTGGTAGATTCATTTGAGCTGCGGCCATAAGTTTGAATCGTAAGTTTTATGGTAGGGTAAACTCTAGTATATGCTTCATTTGCATCTTTATGATTACCGATGAACTGGCGATATACGAAATGGCCTACTGAAGCGATTCTACCGGCAATACCTGCTTTTTTTACAACACTCATTTCTTTTGATGAGCTCATAACTTTCCTTGTTCCTTTTTTGACCTATGCTAAAGGTCGATATTCTCACTTTTTTTTTGTAATGTAAACTAACAATTCTTTAAGGCTATGGGGCTTTCTGTTTATAAGCAGTTAACGCAAACGCGAAGATAGTTCAGACTTTCACGCTCCCCAGTTCGGCCATCCATGGCCTCTAGTTCAAAGCTATGCTTTTCACCCATGGCCTAGTTTCGTCTTATCTCGCATTGCCTACATGGATGTCATAGGTAGGTACTTAAGAAAAATATTAAGTACAGCCTTAAAAATTTGGCTCTACCCCATACTGAAATACTCCTGTTTTTCGATCGCGTTTGGGGTGCGCCCTAGCTGCATTTTTCCTCAG